>CAYWAR010000176.1:0-5736 GCA_964455765.1 uncultured Elusimicrobia bacterium | reverse complement strand
CGAACCAGGTCTTCCCGTCGAGGTCCGCCTCCTTCAAGACGCCCGGGTTCTCCCCGGCCCACTCGTGGCGCGCGAGAAGCTTCAAGTCCGGCAGAAGCCTTCTTCGCCCGATCCGCACCCCCCTTTCGGCGTCCTCGCGGTCCTGCAGGGCCTGCGCGTAGTCCAGGCGGTTCTTCAGCGCGATCCTCACGGCTTCCGGGGGCTCGGGGACATCGATCTCCAGCGCGGCGTTCGGCTTCAGGTCGAAGACCGTCTCGGGCGGGAAGCCGAGAAGTTCGGCGAATTCCCTCTGCGCCGAGGAAAGACGCTCCTTGTCGGCTTCCAGGCGGAAGAGGGCCTGGCCTCTCAAGAACTCCACCCGGAGCGTATCATTGCGCGTCGCCCGGCCCAGGCCTTCCTTCGCCTGGGTAAGGTGGTGGAGGGCGTCCATGCGGCGGAGCGATTCCTCATCCGAGCGGGCTTGATGCCTCAGCCGGAGGATATCCTCGTAGGTCTTGACGACCTCCACGGCGATGTCCCCTTTCTGCATCTCCCATCCGCGCCGCGAGCGCTTGAGGCCGCTGAGGGCCGAGACCGCGGGTTCGCGCTGTATCAGGGGGCCGAAGTTCCTGAAAAGCGGCTGTTCAAGCTGGACCCTGAAGACGCCCCGGTCCAGGCGCTCGCTGGAGACCTCCCCGGTCATGGCGAGTTCCGTGCCCAGGGGGATCTTCCTTGACACGGCCAAGCCGTATCCCGGGACGGCATCGTCGCCGGAATAGCCCACGGATGCGCGCGGGCGGATGCTCAATTGGGTATCCGCCTTCGCCCTGTCCACCGCCAAGGCGCTCGACGGGATGGAAAACCCGGAACGCGCCAATTCCTTGTTTCCGGTCAAGGCATATCGGATCGCCCGGGGAAGGTCTATCGTCTCCATGTGCTCCACGACCTGGGCCGGAGCCTCGGTCCCCAGAAACATCGCGGCCACCGGAGCCCACAAAGCGCGGACCCTCATTTTTCCGTGCAGCTGGTGGCGAGCGAGGAAAAGCAGCCGTCGCTGCATGACACGCCGTCACGGAGCTGGCAGGCCTCAAGTGAGGAGAATGTGAAATCACTGCACCCGCCGCAGCCTCCGCCCAAGGGGCAGCAACATCTCACGCACGCGGTGTATTCCTTTTTGCTAAGCGCCTGTATTAGAGCGTAGGTCCCAACCGCGGCCACGCCCACGCCGCCGATAATCAAGGCCGTGGATAGCCCTCCTCCTCCCGAGGCGGGTGCCTCGACGGAGGAGGGCGGGGGTTCGGGCGCGGATCTGAGTTTTGGCGGAGGCGAATCGAGCCACGATGTGACTTCCGTGGGCGTGACTTCCGTGGGCGTGACTTCGGTGGGCCAGACACCGGCCTTGAAGTTCAAGAAGGACATCGGCAATCTGGCGAAGGGTGGAGATTGATTGAAGAGCGTCCTCTGCCGGTTCGCGAAGAAGGTATAGAACTGCAAGGAGCGCAGGGAGCCCACGTAAACGGGCTTGAAGAAGCCATAGTCCTCGAGTAATTTGACGAGATACGGATCGGCGACGTCTCCTCCCGCCCTCTGGATGATCTCGGCGAAGGTCTTATCGAATTCGCTCATGTTGGCCAGGTAATTGCGCGCCGAATTGGAGAGCATATGCCTGCTGAGGTTGGCATAAACCCTCAATTTTAGCTCCGCCACGCTGACGACCCCGCCGTCGTTGGTGGCTTTTTCCGCGGTAGTCACCGCGACGGTCTCGACGACCTCGTAGGCCCGGAGGGCTTGCGCCACCCACAGCGAAGGCCTCATGTCGGGATCGTGCTTCTCGATCTCCTCCGAGAACTCCAGCGCCTCGCTCGCGTCGAGGAGAGGGTAGAGCGGCTTCTCCCCGGCCTCGTCCGAGGCGAACTGCATCCTCTCGATCCTGACTTTCTCGCCCTGGAACTCCGCGTCATAGGTGGAGGCATCTTGATAGAGATGGCTCTCCGAGGGGGAGTAAACGAGCACGGCCCGGTAGAGGCCGGAGATGGGCTTATCCTCCATGCCCTCGACGGCGGACATGATCTCCAGGGGCTCGCTCTGGACGACGATCAGGAGGGCGTCGTCGGCGCCGCCCGGGACCTCGATGGGCTGCACTCCGATCGAGAGGACGATCTTGCCCGGCAACAGGTCCGTCAGGTCGAGCTTGATGGTTTCCTTCTTTATTCCCGAGCGCCGGGCCTTTCTTTTCAATTGACGGATCGTGCCGTTGATTATGTGCGCGCTGAGGCCGAGGCCTTTCTCGGTGGTTGTCAATTCCTGTGTCCTTAGGTTGCGCGTCACCTTTTTCGTTCCCTCTTTGTACCCGACCATCCTCCCGTTCTTGGTGCCCACGCGAAGGCCGTTCTCCGCCGAGATGCGATAGCTCGCCTCCTTGTCGGAAACGGTTCTTTTGACCGTGATGAGGGACGTGGTCTCGATGCGGGAACTCCCCTCCAGGCCGGTGTGGACTATCGTCTTGGCGGATCTGTAGCGGTCGGTGCGGTTATCGAGCCGCTTTACGAGGATTCCGGCGCGGGCCGTGTCGGGTAGACAGGGGATAACCTGAAGGATGGCCATCATCAAACATGCCGCCCTGAGGGTAGGCGATCTGTCGGCGAGCATCATGGCATCCCCCCGGATGAAGTCATCGGCGGGTGTGACAAAAGACAGCGAGCATACCCACTTTCCCCGCTCTTCGATCCGATGGAGACATCTTACACTAATGCGACCTTACAGATAAAGCCGATGCACGCCCAACACACAGCGACTTTCCGTCGCTGTGCGGTCCCTTGACAGGATTGAAGTCGGGGGACATAATTCCGTTAGGGAAGCCAATGAGGACGTCGATATCCTTAATAGCCTTAGTCGCCGCGTTCCTCTCCGGAGCGCTCGCCCCCCCGGCCATGGCGGCGCCCGGACAGGCTCCCGCCCCCTCCGGGCTCGAAGACGCCTTGGAGAGCGTCTCCGGGGCGTTCGTGGCCGGGACTCCGGTGGAGGAGGCCCTCCCCGATAAGCGCCTGTGGGAGCTCGGGATGCTCCTGGGGCCCGAGTCCCTCGCGGAGCTCAAGGGCCTGCGTAAGCGGGTCTTGTCCCTGCAAAAGGCCGCGCTCCCGCTGAAACCCTCCATGCCCGCCAAGGACAGGGCCGGCATCGAAAAGAGCGTCGAGTCGCTGGGGCGCTCCTTCCATCTGGATGGACCGGCGCTGTCCCGAGCGAAAAAGACCTATCTTCCGCCGGAGCCCGACGCTCGACGCCCGCCGGAGGGCGGAAATGGATCCCCGGGCGCCGTCCCTTCCGATAAGGACCTGGAGGCCATGAAGCAGGCATCGGCCAGCCTTGGCTCCGGCATCCAAAAAGGCGGCCTGCTCGCGCAGAAGACCGCATCCCTGCTCCAGGGGAACCGGGAGGATGTGCTTGACGCCGTGGGTCCCCTGCGCCCCCCCTCGTCCTCCTTGAAGCCCGCGGTCTGCGAACTCCAGCCGGCTCGACAGCTCCCGAAGGATTTTTATGTCACGGCCGCCCAGCCTCCGGGGCCGATGAAGAAAGGGCCGGCGGAAAAGGCTTGGCGCGCGGATTACGCGCGGAGCATGGAGGCGTATCAATCCCGTTGGGCGGGGAAGGCGCGCGCCATCGCGGACGCGGGGATCAAGCATGTCGAGGAGGCTCGAAAGCCGGGGGCCTCGCTCAAGGACAAGGCTTACCATTACTCCGCCGCCGCGGGGCTCGCTGTCCAAGAGGGAGTCACAAAATTGGTGGGTTTGGATAAAGGCGCTTGGACTACCGCGGCCACCGTGGCGGCGGTCACCGTCGCCGCCGCGATCACGGTCGCGGCCGTCGCGCCGGCCGCTGTCGCCGCCGCGGGCATCTCCGGGCTGGTCACCACCTCCACGATCGCGGCGGGCAAATGGGGGCTGACGGCCGGGGTGATGCAGGCCGCGGCGGCGGGGATCACCACCTATTTCGCCCCCCTGGCCGTGCGGGACCTCGTCGAAAAACCCTCTCCCAAGACCGGCATCATGGCCGCCGTCTCCCTCCTCCCGGTCCCCGGGACGGCTTTGGTCACCAAGGCGGTCTCCTCGAGCGCCGCGGCCCATAAAGTCGTCGTCAAGGCTGCGGAGGAAGGCACCCGTTACGGGTGGACCGCGGCCTACAGGCTGGCCGCGCACCGGGCGGTGCACGCCACCGCGCACGTCCTCACCGACATCTCCGCGCACAAGGCCGCCGATACCGCGAGCACCGCGTTGGAATCCGCCGCCCACTGAGCGGAGCCCGCTATTGGTATAATCGCCGGACACATGCCGATGCTCCGCGCGTCCCTCCTGTTCGTCCTGCTCGCTCTTCCGGTGATCTCCCTCGGCGCCCAGCGACCCGCCGAGGACGCCCTGCTGGGCGTCCTGCCGGCGCTCAGGCTCACCCGGGAGGATCTGGCCGTTCGCGCGGACCGTTGGGACACCCGGATGACGCTCCCCGCCGTGGAAGGCCTGCTCAAGGACCCCCTGGCCGTGACCGGCGCGCTCTCGAGCTGGTCCGATAGGATGAAAGATGCCTCGTCTCCCGCGGGACTCGCGGAGCTGGCCATCGGCCTGCTCGACGCCCAACCCGTCGCCGAGTCGAGCGAGGCCGCCAAGGCCATGCTCACCGAATGGGAGTCTCCGCTGAACGGGCCGCCCTCGGGCCTTTCTGAAGAGGCCCATTCGGCCATCGGGCTCATCCTTTCCGCCGTCGCGGCCGCCGGGCCTTTACTGGAGAAGGCCGTCTCCTCCTTGAGTCCGGAAGAAAGAGAGAGAGCCCTCGCGGTGATGCGAGGTCTGGTCCTCAACGAGGATCACGGCCGCGTCGCCTCCGGGGATTTCGACCTCATGGCGCGCTTCGACCATTCGTCGCTGCTGTCCGCGGCGCTCCAGGTCATGGCCTCGGTCGATGAAGCCCTTCCGGCGCTCCGGAACGCGTCGTCTCAGGCCGCGGGACTGCCGCGCACGAGGCTGCGCCTCCCCATCGGAGACGTCCTGCTCTCCGGGGGCGGAGAGGATGACTACTCCGAGCAAGACCTGGCGGGGGCCGTCCTTCTCGTGGATTTCGGCGGGAAGAGCCGCTACCTGGGCCCGGCGGGCGCCGCCGGCGAGGGGGAGGTCCGGGTGGTCATCGACCTTAGCCCCGAGGTCCGGGTGGAGTCCTCCTCCGGCGCGGCCTCGGGCGTCTTCGGCATCGGGCTGCTGTATCTTCCTCAAGAGGGCGGGGCAAAGACCCTCCGGGCCGGGGATGTCTCCCTCGGAGCCGGACTCTTCGGAACGGGAGGCCTGTTCCTGGCCGGAGACGGTTCCTCGCTTGAAAGCGGCCGATTCACGCAGGGGGCCGGCGCTTTCGGCCTGGGCATCCTCGACTCGCTGGGCCAGGGGTCGACTTTTTTCCTCCGGCTGGCCGGCCAGGGTTTCGGTTCCACGCGCGGAGCGGGCCTCTTGCGCCACCGCGGAGACGGCGCGGTCTTGGACGGAGGGCGGACGGAGCCCGATCCAAGGGAGCCCTTGGCCGCGCTCAGCCTCAGCCAGGGCGTGGGCTACGGTCCGCGGGCGTTCGCAGCCGGGGGCGTGGGACTGGCGCTGGTGGAAGGCGACGGCTGCCGGCTCCAGGCTTCCTACATGGCGCAGGGCATGGGGTATTGGCATTCCTTCGGAGGACTGTCCGTCGTTGGAAACGGCGCCCGCATCCAAGGGAGGCGTTATGTCCAAGGGG
>CAYWAR010000175.1:0-5785 GCA_964455765.1 uncultured Elusimicrobia bacterium | reverse complement strand
GCTGTCGCTAAGCCACACGGGGACGGGTAAGCCCTGGGCCACGGTCCAGAGCCTCGCCGCCGTCCCCCTCAAGGAGCCCCTGTCCACGGGCTATAAGATCAAGAAGACCTGGTCGGCGGTCCAGCAAAAGAGTCCGGGCGTCTGGAGCCGGGGGGACGTCGCGCGCGTGCGCCTGGAGGTGGAGGCGCAAGCCGACATGACCTGGGTGGTCGTCAACGACCCTGTCCCGGCGGGCACCTCCATCCTCGGCGGCGGCCTCGGCCGCGATTCTCAGCTCGCCGTCCAGGGCGAGAAGGACTCCGGGAGCTGGTGGACTTGGCCGGTGTTCCAGGAGCGCTCCTTCGAGGCTTTCCGGTCCTATTATGAGTTCGTGCCCAAGGGAAGCTTCGCCGTCGAGTACACCCTGCGTTTCAATAACGAAGGGTCGTTCTCCCTGCCGTCGACCCGCGCGGAAGCCATGTACTCGCCCGAGATGTTCGGCGAAGCGCCCAATCCCTCCATGGAGGTCGGGCCCTGACCCGGCGGACGCTCGCTCTCCTGGGCCTCCTGCCGCTCGCCGCGGCGGCGGCCCTGACGCTCGCGCCGCCTAAGACGCCGACGCCCGGGCAGGTGCGCGCGCGCTTTCGCAGAAGCGACGCGAGGCTTCTTGACCGCCGTGGGGAGGTCCTGCAGGAGCTCAGGGTGGACGCGCGCGGCAGGAGGCTCGATTGGGTCCGGCTGGCCGCGGTCTCCCCCGCGCTCACGGCGGCCGTCCTCTTGGTCGAGGACCGCCGCTTCCATCGCCACGCGGGCGTCGACTGGGCCGCTTTGGCGAAGTCCGCCTGGCGGACCGCGCGCGGCCGGCGGCGCGGGGGGAGCACGATCACCATGCAGCTCGCCTCCCGCCTCGATAAGACCCTGGCTCCTCGCCCGCGGGGGCGGAGCATCCCGCAGAAATGGCGGCAGATCCGCTACGCGCTGGCCCTGGAGCGCCGCTGGTCGAAAGACGAAATCCTGGAGGCGTATCTCAATCTCAGCATGGCCCGCGGCGAACTACAGGGCGTGGAGGCCCTATCCCGCGGGATATTCGGCAAGGAACCCCATGGGCTCGACTCAACCCAATCCTTGGTCCTGGCGGCTCTTCTGGGCGCGCCCTCGGCCTCCGCGGAGCGCTTGGCGCGCCGGGCCGCCGCGCTGGCCTCGGCGCTCGGCTCATCCCTCTCCCCCGAGGCCAGCGGTCTCGCGGCCAAGGACGCCGTTTCCCGGGCTCCGCTCATCGCTCCCGAGGCCGACCTGGCGCCCCACGCCGCGCGCCGCCTGCTCGCCGGGAAGGGCCCCGGCGAGCTCGTTGCGGTCTCGACCATCGACGGCCGCCTCCAGCGTTTCGCCCGCCTCGCCCTCTCCTCGCGCCTCGGCGAGCTCGCGGGAGAGAACGCCTCGGACGCCGCCGTGCTCGCCGCGGACAATGCGACCGGCGAGGTCCTGGCCTATGTGGGAAACGGGGGCGCCTCCTCCAGCGCGCTCTACGTCGACGGGATCACGGCCCGCCGCCAAGCCGGCTCGACTCTGAAGCCGTTCCTCTACGCCCTGGCCTTCGACCGGCGCGTCCTGACCGCGGCCTCCGTGCTCGATGACTCCCCCTTGGAGGTCTTCGTGGGCCGCGGCCTCTTCAGGCCCAACAACTACGACAACCGCTTCCGCGGGCCGCTCACCGCGCGAGAGGCTCTCGCCTCATCGATCAATGTCCCGGCCGTCCGCGTGCTGGGACTGACCGGGGTCCAGGCCCTGGTCGGGACCCTGACCGACCTTGGTTTCGCCGAGCTCGCGCCGGCGGAGGACTACGGGCCCTCGCTGGCCTTGGGCAGCCCGGACGTCACCTTGTGGGAGCTGGTGGCCGCCTATCGCGCGCTGGCCAATGGGGGCTCGGCCTCCCCCCTTCGGCTCTCCGTGAATGGGTCCCGGGGGAGGGCGCGGCGCGCCCTTTCGCCGCAGGCCGCCTTTCTGGCCGCCGACATCCTGTCGGACCGGCAGAGCCGCGCCGGGACCTTCGGCCTCGACGGGCCGCTGGCGACCCCGTATTGGACCGCGGTCAAGACCGGCACGAGCAAGGACATGCGGGACAATTGGTGCGTGGGCTTCTCCTCACGCTACACCGTGGGAGTCTGGGTGGGCAACTTCTCCGGCGAACCGATGTGGAACGTCAGCGGAGTCAGCGGCGCCGCTCCCCTCTGGAGGGACCTGATGGATTTTCTGAACGCGGGCCTCCCCAACAGCTCCCCCGCGCCGCCCCCGGGCCTCGCGCGCGCGCGCATAAGCCCCATCCCCGGGAGGCCGGCCCTCGAAGAATGGTTCATCTCGGGGACCGAGCCTGCCTCCGAGGGACAGACGCTGGCCAAGAGCCCGCCGAGGATCGTCGCGCCGGTCGCGGGCACGATCATGGCCGTGGATCCCGACATCCCGCCGGCCAATCAGCGCGTCCTGTTCACGGCAAGGGGGCCTGCCGGGCTGCGCTGGCGCCTCGACGGCTCGGATATCGGCGAGGCGGAGGCCGACTCGGGATTCTCCCCCGAGCCGGGGCGGCACATCCTGGAGCTGACCGACCGGCTGGGCAAGGTCCTCGACGCCTCGGACTTCGAAGTGCGCCCGGATTCCCTCTTGCCGGAAGAAGTCCCGGACGCCGCCCAAGAGCCGCTCCCATAAGCCGGGGACCTCAATGCAACAGTTCGGATGTTATCGCAAGTTTCCCCTCCCTCGGGCGCCCCAAAAACTCCGCACATGAGTTATCATACCCCCAGTCCCCCCTCCTGCCAGGGGAAAATGGGCGGATCGGGGGGTTGGGCGGCAGAGAGCATCATCGGGAAAAAGGATGCCTTGATCTATATCCTCTTCGTTATTGCAGCACGCGCGGCATATTGCGTTCCTACCGCTGAGTTGGAAGAGCGCTTTCTTAGAGAGCTGAATGCCGCTCTCGCGGCGGAAGCTTTCCAGGAGCCTCTGCTGGCCGAGGCGCCCGCTCCGGAGTTGTCGCTTGAGGACATCCGGCCGTATTTGGGCGCGGGCCGGACCGCCTGGGCCACCCTAAGGGGAGATAGGATCATTTTGGACTCAGGGCGCTGGCGTCCCCTCTTCGTTGAAACAGCCAAGAAAGCCTTGGGGGCGTCCGAAGAACAAGTTCTGCGTTGGATCGCCATACAGTACCTGCCGTTCATCGCTCATGAACTGCGCCACCGCCTCGATGAACGGCTGGCCCCGGCCCCTACCGCTTCTTTCATCCTTTTCGAAAAAGAATGGAGCGCGTACATCGCGGAGGTCGAAGCGTTGGGCCGCATCCACGACCGGCATCCGGAGGCCTTCCGCTTGGGAGACAATCAGTTGACCCGGAATCAGCGAGGCATGCGCCGCTGCTGGGCCAAGGCCGGTCCCGAGGGGCTCAAGGAATACGAAGGGTTGGTGCGCGACCAGACGAAGAACCGCGTTCCTTCGATATGGAAGGAGGAGGATCTTAAGGAGTTGAGGTCCCGGATACCTCAAGCCCGCTGGCTCGAAAATATCATCGGGAGATGCGGAAAGGAGAACGCGGACGGTCCGCCTCCGTCCAAGGACTGTCGGGGTTTCAAGGACTACGACGCCTGGCTCAAACGGATCAGCAGCGGCCACATCCTCGATCGGAACGCGGCCGAGTCTTTCATCGCGCAAGGGAGGGATATCGGCGCATTCCTTGAGAAAATCGGTCCCTTGCGGGAATATTTCAAGGGAAGGGAATGCACGGGTTGGAAGATTTGGTGCGAGGAGTTCCACAAGAGTTGCCGCGATCGCGGCGGCGCTCGGTGCCGCTGAGCGCCGCTATGCGCGGCTCTCGCGGATCTGGCCGGAGCCGGTGACCACGAATTTCTCACAGGTGAGCCCCTCCAGGCCGACCGGGCCGCGGGCGTGGAGCTTCTGGGTGGAGATGCCCATCTCCGCGCCGAGGCCGAACTCCCCCCCGTCGGTGAACCGCGTCGAGGCGTTGACGAACACCGCTCCCGAGTCCACTTCCCGCTGGAAGCGCCGCCCCAGCTCCGCGTCCCGCGTCACGATGGCTTCTGCGAGGCCCGAGCCGTGGCGCGCGATGTGCCCGAGCGCTTCCTTGAAGGAGGAGACGACCTTGATGGAGAGGACCGGGCCGAGGTATTCGGTGTCCCAGTCGCGCGCGCAGGCGCGCTTGATCCCGGGCAGGATGCGCCGGGTCTTGGGACAGCCCCGGAGCTCGACGCCCGCGGCGCGGTAGCGCCCGGCGAGCTCCGGCAGGAAGCGGGCGGCGACCTTCTCATGCACCAGGAGCGTCTCCATGGCGTTGCAGACGCCGGGCCGCTCGGCCTTGGCGTTGAAGCAGATGTCCGAGGCCATGGCCGGGTCCGCGGAGGCGTCGACGAAGGTGTGGCAGAGCCCTTTGTCATGGGAAAGCACCGGGATCATGGACTCTCGCCGGACCATGAGGGTGAGCCCCGGCCCTCCGCGGGGTATGACGAGGTCGATGAGGCCCTCGAAGGCCAGCAGCCGCCTGAGAGCGGACCTGTCCCTGTCCCGGAGGAACCCCACCGAGCCGGCCGGGAGTCCCGCGGCTTTAAGCCCCGCCGCGAGGGCGCCGGCGATGAGGGCGTTGGTCCGGGCCGCCTCGCCGCCGCCGCGCAGGAGGCAGGCGTTGCCGGATTTGAGGCAGAGCCCGGCCGCGTCGGCCGTGACCCCGGGCCGGGATTCGTAGATGACCGCGATGACGCCCAGCGGCACGCGCATCTTCCTTATCCTGAGCCCGTTGGGGCGCAGGGAGAACTCCTCGGTCTTTCCGACGGGGTCGGGGAGTCCCGCCACCCGCAAGAGCCCTTGGGCGATGGATTCGACGCGCTTCTCGTCGAGAGCCAGGCGGTCGAGGAAGGCCGCGGGCTTGCCCGCGGCCCGGGCCGCCGCGACCTCCGATCGGTTCACCCGGAGGATGCTTCCCGAAGTCCGCCGGATCGCCCGCGCCGCCTCCCGTAGGGCCTTGTCCTTGACCGCGGTCGGCGTCCGGGCCAGGGTCCGGGAGGCTTCCTTGGCCCTTCTTGCCAGGCCCTCGATGGTCGATGCCTTCCTCATGGCTCCTCCAGCGCGGCCATGTTGTCCCTGTGCACGACCTCGCCGGCCGCCTTGCGCCCGAGCGCTCCCTCGATGAGGGAGGTCTTGAGCCCCTTGATGAGCCCGAGCTCGCGCGAGCCGAAGTTGGCCAGCCCCCGGGCGAATTCGGCCCCGTCGTGCACGAGGCTCACCACGTCCCCCGCCTCGAAGGACTTGGAGACCGAGAGCACTCCCGAGGGGAGCAGGCTCTTGGAGCGGCGCAGGAGAGCCTCGCGCGCGCCCTCGTCGACATGGATCGCGCCTTTGGGGTGGGAGGCGAAGGCGAGCCACTGGCGGCGCTTGTCGAGCGTCGTCCCGCGCGGGAGGAAGAGGGTCCCCACGCCCCGCCCGCCGAGGACGGCCTGGAGCGTCCCCGGGGTGAACCCGTTGGCGATCACGGCCGGTATCCCGGCGGCGGCGGCCATGCGCGCGGCGCTCACCTTCGAGCCCATCCCGCCCGTGCCCCTCGGTCCGGCCCGCCCCGTCGACGCCTGGACCTTCTCGGAGCCGACCACCGGGATCAGGCGCGCGCGGTCGTCGCCGCGCGGGTCGCGGTCGTAGAGCCCGTCCTGGTCGGTGAGGAGGACGAGCAGGTCCGCTCCGACCAGCGAGGCGGCCAGGGCCGAGAGCACGTCGTTGTCGCCGAAGCGGATCTCCTCGACGGCCACGGTGTCGTTCT
>CAYWAR010000174.1:0-5814 GCA_964455765.1 uncultured Elusimicrobia bacterium | reverse complement strand
GGTCTTGAGCATCACATAGCCGATGCCCGAACGCGGCGGCAGGAGCCTGCCGTCGCGCGAGCGGGTCCCCTCCGGGAACACCGTCATCACGCCGTGGCGCAGGCAGCTCTCCATGCGCTTCATGGCCCCAAAATCCTTCCGCCCGGCCTTGACCGGTATGCACTTCCAGTTGTCGGAAAGCCACGCGATGACCGGATTGAACCAGAAGTTCTCCTGGGCCGCGGGGTGCCAGGGCAGGAGGGAGGGCTTCCAGAGCGACTTGGGGAAATACGCCCCGTAGCCGACCAGGAAGCCGTCGATCATGGTCTGGTGGTTGGAGAGCAGGACGGTGTTCATCTCCTCCCCCACGTTCTCGTGGCCGATGATGACGGTCTTGTTGAGCGCCTTGAAGACGACCCATCCCATCGCCACCGTCAGCTGGGTGACGAGGTAGCGGGTGAAGGGCCAGAAGAAGAGGAAGATGCGGCCGCGGTGGGCGATGATGTAGGGGTTCACTAGACGCGGTATTATAGATAATCGGGGCTCGCCTCCGCTCCAGGGCATCGGGTATAATGGATGGGTGCTCGCCCGACTCCTCCTAATGACGCTGCTCGAAGTCCCCGGCGGAGCCGTTCCCGCGCCGGAGGGGTGGCTCACGGATTGGGAGTCCGCGCGCAAGGCGGCGCAGGCGGGCTCCCGGCCCGTGCTCGTGGATTTCCAGGCCGTCTGGTGCTATTCCTGCTACTACATGGAACAGAAAGTCCTTTCCCGGGACCTGTTCAAGCGCGTCTCCCGGGACCTGGTCCTGCTCAAGCTGGATGTGGACTCTCCGGAGGGAAGGGAGTGGAAAGGGAGACTCCGGGTCAGGGCTCTGCCCAGCTACCTGGTGCTCGATTCCTCGGGAACGGAGCTGGGCCGCATCGCGGGCGAACGCACGGAGATCGAATTTGTGATGGACTTGCGCCGCATCATCGGGGAGCCCGAGGACAAGGACATACAGAGGCTGCGCGTCCTGTCGCAGGCCCAGGACTGGGAGGCGGCGGCCGCGGCCCGCGACGCCCTGCGCTCCTCGGGGCGCGGCCTGGACCGCGACTTCCAGCTTTGGTCGGCGCGCATCGATTTCAACCGGGCCTTGGAGTTCAAGAAGCCCTTGGCCGCCGCTCAGGCCGCCGAGGCGCTCCTGGACCTCGAGGAAGGCTGCGCCCTGGCCTATGACGCCATGAGCCTGGAAAAGGCGACCTCGGGCGGAGAACCGACGGACCCCCTCGTCGCTCTCCGGGCCAGGACCCGCGAGCGCCTGGAGGCTTTGGTGGAGCGGCGCGTCTTCGGCGCTGCCGAGGAGCGCTGCGCGGACCTGCGCAGTCCCGTGGAGGCGCTCGCGGACCTCCTGGGTGAGGAGGGGAAGCGCTTGGCGCTTTTGGAGCGGATTATCGCCCTCCTCTCGGCCGAATCCCAGAAGACGGGGATCGGGAAGGACAGGAACCTCGATGACAATCTCCGCTTCTTCCTGGAGGCCGCGGAGAGATCCTCGGAACTCGACAAGCTCTATCCCCGGCTCATCAAGGCCTACCCGGCCGACTATGTCTACTCCTACCGGTTCGCCAAGAACCTGCTCGGGCGCAAGGAATTCGCCCGGGCCCTGCCGCACGCGGAGACCGGGCTGAGATTGAGCTACGGAGCCAACCGCCTCCAGGCCGCGGCCTTGAAAGGACGCGTGCTCGCGGGGCTCAAGCGCAAGGCCCAGGCGCGCGCTTTTCTCGAAGCCGAACTCAACGCAGCGCGCAAGCGCTTCCCCAAGGACCTGAAACCCCTGGAGGACGCTCTAAAGGAGACCCCCGCAACGCCGCGGGGGTTTTCGGGGGCTGCGTTCGGTAATGATAAGGAGATCACCAAGTGAATCCCAAACCCAGGGTCTTGATCACCGGCGGAGCGGGCTTCGTCGGCTCGCACACGGCGCGCGCTCTCCTCGACCGCGGCTGCGAGGTGTTCATCCTCGACTTCTTCCACCAATACATCTTCCCGCTGGCGCCGAGCTTTCTGGGCAACATGCAGCATCGCTTCGACGTCCTCATCAAGGGGGCGGAAGTCATCCGCGGGAACATGAACAACAAGGAGGACCTTCGGCGCAAGCTACTCAAGATCAAGCCGGACCGGATCATCCACCTCGCCGCCCTGCCCCTGGCCAACGTGGCGCGCTGGCAGACCGAGGAGGCTTTCGAGAGCACCGTGGCCGCGACCTTCAACCTGCTCGACGTGCTCGGAGACGCCGGGAGCGTGAAGCGGCTGGTGTACGTCTCATCGAGCATGGTCTACGGCGACTTCGAGAAGACCCCCATGCCGGAGGAGGGGCGCAAGGACCCCAAGAACATCTACGGCGGGATGAAGCTGGCCGGCGAGGTGCTCGTGCGCATCTTCAGCCGCCACCACAACATCCCCTTCGTCATCGTCCGCCCCTCCGCGGTCTACGGCCCGACCGACAACAACCGCCGCGTGCTCCAGATATTCATCGAGAGCGCGCTGGCCGGTGAAGTGATCGAGGTCGCCGACCCCGAACGCACGCTGCTTGACTTCACCTACGTCTCGGACGCGGCGCAGGGCCTGGCCCTGGCCGCGCTCAAGGACGAGGCGCTGGGCGAGACCTTCAACATCACCTACGGGTCCGGCCGCAGTCTCGCCGACGCGGTCCGCATCCTGGAAGGGATCCTGGGCAAGCTCAAAGTCAAGGTACAGCTCGGCGAGGACAAGTTCAAGCCCAGCCGGGGCTCGCTGGACGTCTCCAAGGCGCGCAGGCTCCTGGGCTACGCCCCCTCCTATCCGCTGGAGAAAGGCCTGGCCGAGTACGTCGCCTTCGTGCGCGGCGGCAAGACTCCGGCCGGGACCGGCTCCGATCCCGGCCGGAAGCGCAAGAGTTGAACTCCTGGCTTGCGGCGCTTCTCCTCGCCCTCGCCGTTCCCTCGATGGGACAGGAGGCTGCCCTCTTCGCGAGCGGAAACCGGCCGCGCTCCGAGGACGGCGGCCCCATGGACGCCGATCCCTATCTTTGGCTCGAACAAGTCGAGTCCACTCAGGCTTTGAGCTGGGTCCGCGCCCGCAACGCGGAGTCCCTCGCCGAGCTCTCCGCGGACCCGCGTTTCGAGCCGTTCCGGGCCGACATCCGCTCCATCCTCAACGCGGTCGACCGCATCCCCTCGCCGGTCTGGCGCGGGGGCCTGGTCCACAACTTCTGGCAGGACTCCTCGCATCTGCGCGGGCTCTGGCGCAGCGCCTCCTTGGAGGAGTACCGCAAGGGCGAGCCCGCCTGGCGGGTGCTCCTCGACATGGACAAGCTCGGGCGGGAGGAGGGCGAGTCCTGGGTCTGGAAGGGGGCCGATTGCCTGCCTCCGCAGGCCCGGCGCTGCCTGGTCAGCGTCTCCCGCGGGGGCAAGGACGCCTATGAAGTGCGGGAGTTCGACGCCGTGAGGGCTACCTTCACGGCCCGGGGTTTCCGCCTGAGGGAGGCCAAGCATCGCCTGGCCTGGATGGACGAGGAGTCCCTCCTGATAGGCACGGATTTCGGGCCCGGGTCGCTGACGCTTTCCGGGTATCCGCGGGTCTTGAAATCCTGGCGCAGAGGGGAGCCCCTGGAGGGGGCTCCCCTCGTCTTCGAGGGTAAAGAGAGCGACGTTTCGGTCGAGCCGATGTCCTTCTTCAGGCCCGAGGGGAGCCTCGTCCTCATCTCGCGGAGCGTTACCTATTTCGAAAGCGAGTTCCACCGGGTCCTGCCCGGCGGAAAGGTCCGCAGGCTAGCCCTGCCGCTCGACGCCGCCATCGAGGATTGGTTCGCAGGCAAGCTCCTCGTGCGCCTGCTCAAGGATTGGACCGTCGGCAAGGTGGTCTTCAAGGCCGGGGCTCTGATCGCCGTTCCCGACGACGCCTATGGGGAGGGGGACCTCGCGGGCCGAGTCGAGCTCGTCTATGAGCCCGGCCCCCGCTCCTCGCTGGCCGGGGTGTGGGCCGTGCGCGGCGCTCTCTATCTCCTGACCCGGGAGAATGTCGTCAGCCGGCTTTGGGCCGCGCGCCGGGAAAAGTCGGGCTGGACGCTTAAAGCGGTCTCTCTCCCGGCGGATGGGACGGTGAGCATGGCCGCCGGGGACTCTTTTCGAGACGAACTCTTCGCCTCCTATGAATCGTTCCTCGTCCCCTCCACTTTGCACCTGCTCCCATCGCCGGGAGCCGAGCCCGAACTCCTCAAGCGCTTGCCCGCCCGTTTCGACGCCTCCGGACTGGAGTCGGCCCAGTTCGAGGCTGTGAGCCCGGATGGGACGAAGGTGCCCTATTTCCTCGTTTCCAGGAAGGGCATGCCTAGGGACGGGACAACCCCCGTCCTCCTGTATGGGTATGGGGGCTTTCAGATCGTCTACGGACCTTCCTATCTCCAGGTCCCGGGCAAGGCTTGGCTGGAGAAGGGCGGAGCCTACGCGCTGGCCAACATCCGGGGAGGGGGCGAGTTCGGCCCGGCTTGGCACCAGGCCGCGCTCAAGGAGAAGCGCCCGCGCGCGTTCGAGGACTTCATCGCCGTGGCCGAGGACATCGTCGCGCGCAAGGTGAGCGAGCCGCGACGCCTCGGAATCATGGGCGGGAGCAACGGCGGGCTCCTGGTCGGCGCCGTCATGACCCGGAGGCCGGACCTCTTCGGCGCCGTGGTCTGCCAGGTGCCGCTCCTGGACATGATGCGCTATCACAAGCTTCTGGCGGGCCATAGCTGGATGGGAGAGTACGGGGACCCCGAGGGGGCGGAGAAGGAGGCCATCCGGGCGTATTCGCCGTATCAGAATCTCACGCCCGGCAAGGACTACCCCCCCGCTTTCTTCGTGACTTCCACCAAGGACGACCGGGTGCATCCCGGGCACGCGCGCAAGGCGGTGGCCCGTCTATTGGAGTTGGGAGAGCGTCCCCTCTATTACGAGAATATCGAGGGCGGGCACAGCGCGGCCGCGGACCTGGAGCAGAGGGCGTTGCGCCAGTCTCTGGAGTGGGTGTTCCTGCATCGCCGCCTCCGGCCTCAAAGCGATAAATAAGCGATCAGGGCGAGGAGCGCGGCGCCGGCCGCTATCGCGATGAGGATGCGGCGCTTATGTACCCTCGCGGCCTCTTCCGCCTGGAATTTCCGATTCGCGGCTTCCTCGGCTTGGAGGGCCCGCAAGGCCCTGTCCTCGAAGGCGCGCGCCTCCTCGGTGAACGTCCTGCGGCTCTGCGAGACCATGATGCCGGCCGCGGCCTGCGCCGAGGGCGGCTTGTTCTTGGACGCGTCCCCTATCGCGGAGACCACGGAGACCCAGGTCTGTTCGAGCCGGACCTTGGTGAACTCGTTTCGCAGGACGAGGAAGCGCTGAAGCTTGGGAGCGATCCGGCGCAGGAGTCCGGCTCGGTCGGCGGCGTAATTCGAATAACTGCGCCCGCGCAGGCCCACCGTCCTCAGGCCGTCGAGGCTTTCAAGGAGAGGGGCGAGTTCGGCTTTCAAGGCGAACATCTCCTCCTGGGCCTTTTCCATGGAGTCATCGTCCGAGGCTCGGGGCAGGCCGTCCCTGCGCGGGGCCGGAGCGCCGTGGGCGGTGAACGGGGACTGCAAGGAAAGCAGGAGGGCGAGGACGAGGGACGCGCGGCGCGTCATTTGGCGAAGGCGGCCAAGCTCAGGATGGCCCAGAGTCTCCGGGTATGGTCCGCGCGGCGCTCCTTGTGCTCGGTGAGTAGGCGCTCGACGGTCCCTTCCCGGAGCGCGCCCAGGCCGCGGAATCCGGGTGAGCGGATGACCTCGCGCACGAAGTCCTGGAAGCGATCCTCGGCCAGCCAGAAGGA
>CAYWAR010000173.1:0-5824 GCA_964455765.1 uncultured Elusimicrobia bacterium | reverse complement strand
CGCCTTCGCCAGCGTCCGGGCCCTGAGCCAGTACACCATGAAGGAGCTGCTGGAGATGGGAGTCGACGGGGTCTGGATCGGCTACGAGGGGACGCGCTCGGGCTACTCCAAACAGCAGGGACGCGCGGTGCAGGACCTGTTCCCGGACCTCTACCGCCACGGCATCATGACCCTGGCTTCCATGATCGTAGGCTTCGACTACCAGGACCGCGAGGTCGTGGCTTCGGAGCTGCGGGGCCTCCTGCGCCTGCGGCCGACCTTGACCCAGTTCCTCATCTACGGGCCCACCCCCGGCACTCCATTCTACGAGCGGGTGCAAAGCGAGGGCCGCCTGCGCGAGGACGTGGCCGCGGACCGCGGCAAATATTACCACAGCTGCACCGGCTTCAACGCCTTGGTGCGCCATCCCAAGCTCGCCGCGGCCCAGATCGAGGAACTCCAGCGCTGGTGCTTCGAGCGGGATTTCCACAAGCTGGGACCGGCCATCTACCGCTCCATCCGGGTATGGCTCGCGGGGCATCGCACGCTCAAGAACTCCCCGCACCTCTTCCTGCGCAGGAAGGCCCTGCGCTACGCCGCCGACGCCCGGCGCGCCATGCCGCTGTTCCTGGCGGGCAAGCTCCTGGCGCCCAACGCCCGGGTGCGCCGCTGGATGGGCGCCCTGGAGAGGCGCATGCATCGTGAACTGGGCGCGCCGACGCTGGTCGAACAGGCGCTCTCCTGGGTCACGCTCGGGGCCGCGCTCTGGACCAAGTTCACGCTGAGCTTCGACCTATTCCAGCATCCGAGCCTCGCTCCCCAGCGCTATCGCTGGGATTGCCTGGGCGAGATGCTCATGCGGCTCTTCGGTGAGAGGCGCGAGGGCGCCTCCGTGGCCGAGCTCCAGGCCTATCTCCAGCGCGAGGGCGCCCAGCTCAGGCTCAGGCTGGAGGGGGCCATGGACGGCAAGAACACGCGGGAGCTGGGCCGGCGCATGCGCGAGGCCCTGCTCGCGCGCCGCGAGCGCCTGACCATCCACATGGAGAAGCTCCAGCACATCGACCGCAAGGGTCTGGCCGCCTTCTACCGCGTCTTCCGCAGGCACAAGGGTCGGGTCAGGCTGGTGCTCCCCCAGGGGCCGCTGGGCGCCACGGCGGACATCCGGCGGCTTGCGCGTTGGTTCGCTCCCGCTCCCGAGACCGCCTGAGCATCGCCCTTCCCGGGGAAATCGTCGATTTCCCCGGGAAGGGCTCTGATCCCACGACGCAGCCTTCACGCGGTTCGAATCCCAGCCGGGCAGCCAATCTCGGAACAAAAAGCCCTTCGCGGAAACGCGGGGGGCTTTTCCTTTATTCAAGCGATAGAATTTCGCTCGACCAATAGTTCGAGTTTTACGGAACATACTCGCGGAACAAATATGACCCCGACTAGGACATCGAACTTTTTGGAGATGTTCCGGCTAATGCCTGGCACGTCGAAGGATCAGGCTTTCGGCTTGAGAGATGTGGCGTAGTCGACGGACCTGCCCACCCATTTCCTCAGACCGGCTGGGGTCGAGCAGGCTTTCGATGAGACGTACAGGAAGTTTTTCATCGGCCGTCCGGTGAAGTCCATGGGACGTGCGTGGGGCTCCTTGAGGTACTCCGCGGCTTTCTCCGGGTGCACGCGCAGGACCAGGTCGTCCTTTAAGACACCGCAGGCCATATTCCCTCGAATCGTCCAGCAGAGGCCGCCGAACATCTTGATCTCGGCGAGAGCACTGTGCCGGGAAAGCAGACGCCTAACGCGCGATGCGAGCGCCTCGTTATAGGCCATCGGATTCTCGATAGACCCAGGCAAAGGCCAGCCCCACGAGTGTGAACTGCACAAAATGGAACGCGGCTTGAATGCCAAACCAGGTCCCGATGGATGTGACGTTGATTTTCGCGGCGTTGGCCATGGTCGAGACGCTGAAAAGGAAGATGCCCATGGTCCAGCAGAATGCGAGCGCCTTTCCTGAAGACCGATCTTGCGGGAAGGCCTTGGGATAGAGCCACGCCATCACGAAGCCTTGGACGAGCATCGAGGCGATTCCAAGGGGAATGATCGGTTCGGCGCGGTTATAGATTCCGAGCGAGTGATAGAGCTCCTTGAACAGCATGAAATGCCACGGTGCGCCCAATCCGAGCGTGATGACGGAATAGGCCATGGAGCCGAGAATAAAACGTTTGTTCATCGCGCCTCCGGTGTGGTGGAGTCTTCATTCTGAAGGGTATGCGTCTTGCGGAGTTCGAGCAGAAAGCCTTCGCGGTCACGCGTCATCTTCCGAATCACGGCCGGAGGTGCCGCCGTCTGGTAGTGTTTGGCCCCCCAGAGGACCATCTCGATGAGCGCGGGTGCCAGATCGAGCCCCTTCGGGGTGAGCCGGTAGATGCGTTTGCGGGCATCCGCCCCGTCGCTTCGGCTTTCTACTATCCCGCTGGATTCCAGACGACGCAGGCGGCTGGCCAGGATATTGGTCGCAATCCCCTCGCCTCCTTCGAGAAAGTCCCCGTAGCGCGTCCTGCCCTTGAAAAGAAGGTCGCGCACGATCAGAAGAGCCCATCTGTCGCCCAGCGGCTCTAGGAAGGCATTGATCGGGCAAGCGGAGCGATCAGGAGATGGTAGATGCCGTCCCATACGAACAGTCTATATCATATACTTGCAATTCGCAAGTATATATAGCATAATACTTGCGTAGTGCAAGTAATAGACAGAAGAGTCTGGCAAGGGAGACAGCGCACATGAAAAGTCCACTGAACATCGTCAACGAGTTCCTCAAGCTGACCAACGACAAGCACGACATATCGGGCGCCCTGACGTTGATGGCGAAGGATATTCAATTCATCGGACCGGTCATGGAGGTTCGGGGAGCGCAGGAATATAAGCAGATTCTCGAGAAGTTCCTTCCGGTTCATGCCGGCTGGAAAAAGATCGCGGAATTCGAAAATGCTCGGAAGTCTGCGTGATCGACGAGTTATATTTGAAGACCCCTGCCGGGGGCGACCTGACCCTCAAGATATCGGAGCGGTTTTCAGTAAATGACGGCAAAATCTCGAAGCATGAGATCTATTACGACCCCCGGGCATTCATGACGGCCTTTGGGATGCAGTAGTTCCGAGGTGCCGTCTTAAACGACTCGATGTCTGGGTTTGTTCCATCCTCTTAAACCTCAGGCGGGGATTGGACAGCTTCCATTGCTTTCAATTCGCTAATTTGGCGGAACAAACTCTGAGGGTCTCGCAGCCAGTTGCGAAGTTTGTCCAATCCGGGCAGGGAACTATTTTGGGGCTCATCCGTACTTGAGGGCATGGGCAAACCGCACCTGGAGAGAATAGCACAGAGCATCTTCATTATCAGGGGACGGCGGGTCATGCTGGATGCCCACCTTGCCGGCCTCTACGGCGTCCCGGTCAAGAGGCTCAACGAGCAGGTCCGCCGCAACCTCAGGCGCTTTCCCGAGGATTTCATGTTCCATCTCAGCGAGAGCGAGTTCGGCTCTCTAAGGTCGCATTTTGCGACCTTAGAAAAAGGCCGCGGCAAGCACAGGAAATACTTGCCGTTGGTTTTCACCGAACAGGGAGTAGCCATGTTATCGAGCGTCCTCAATAGCGAACGCGCCGTCCAGGCGAACATTTGGATCATGCGCGCATTCCTCGCGCTGAGAGGAATGCTTTCAGCCGACAAGGACTTGGCCAAGCGGGTGGACGCTTTGGAGGAACGCTACGATTCCCAGTTCAAATCCGTCTTCGACGCCATCCGGGGGTTGATGGCGCCCCCTGAGGAGGCGCCGCGCCGCATCGGGTTCCAGCCGTAGCTGGAGGCGGAATCGGGTAGGGAACTATTTGCCGACTCATCCGTATACACATGTATGAAACAGCATCTTGAGCCGGAAGGGATTGGGCGTCGCATCTTCCTGATTCGGGGACATCGGGTCATGATCGATAGAGACTTGGCCGCGCTTTATCAAGTGCCCACCAAGCAATTGAATCGAGCGGTAAAGCGTCATGAACTGAGATTTCCTCTTGATTTTATGTTTCGAATGAGTCGAGCCGAGTTCGAGGATTGGAGGTGCCAAATCGGCACCTCCAATCCTAGCCTTAAGATGGGATTGCGGCGATGTCCATATGTGTTCAGCGAACAGGGAGTGTCGATGCTGTCCAGCGTGTTGAACAGCGAACGGGCTATCCTGGTTAATATCGCGATCATGCGGACCTTCGTCGAACTTCGGGAGACGCTATCCCTGCATAAGGAACTGGCCGCTAAACTCCAGGAACTCGAGCAGCGCATCGAAGGCCATGATGGCAAGATACGCAGCATCTTCGACGCCATCCGGGAGCTGATGGCGCCTCCCGAGGAGGCGCCGCGCCGCATCGGGTTCCAGCCATAATGGAAGATGGATCGGGGTGTTGAGGCGGTTCCTAGAAATACAACCCGATCGTGGGCTCTATGGACCAGCGGCTGAATTGCAAGGCATCGGTAGGAAATAAGTCTTGGGATTTCCATGCCGGAAGGCAGGGAACTATTTGGGGGCTCATCCGTACTTGAGGGCATGGAGAACCAGGGTGCCGTGCCGGGGTCACCCATCGAGCGGCGCATATTCCTCATCCGTGGGCGGCGGGTCATGCTCAGTACGGATTTGTCCGGGCTATACAAGGTAGAACCGAGGGCGTTGGTTCAGGCCGTCAAGAGGAATATTGGACGGTTTCCTGAGGATTTTATGTTCCAACTCACTTTCGTGGAATTCTCCAACTTGAAATCACAATCTGTGATTTCAAGTTGGGGAGGATCGCGGGTGATTCCATACGCGTTCACGCAAGAGGGGATCGCCATGCTCTCCAGTGTTCTCAGAAGTCCGCGTGCCGTCCAGGCCAACATCGCGGTCATGCGCGCCTTCGTGCGTCTGCGGGAAATGCTTGCCGCCGACAAGGACTTGGCTAAGCGATTAGACGCTTTAGAGCAGAGATATGACGCCCAGTTCAAATCCGTGTTCGACGCCATCCGGGGGCTGATGGCGCCGCCCCAGGAGGCGCCGCGCCGCATCGGTTTCCAACCGTAGCGGGCGGCTCAGGCGTTCTGAGCGGGGCTCTTTTCCAGCCGCTGGAAGGCGGCTTCGAGGGCTTCGACGCGTTTTTCGAGCTGGGTGAGACGGTCCGGGGCGACGGAGGGCTGGGCCGCGGCCGGTTCGCCGGAGGCGGCGGGAGCGGGACCGGAGAAGAGGTGCTGGTAGCGCGTCTCCTTCTGCCCGGGCTGGCGGGGAAGGCGGGCGACCACGGGGTCGGGCCGGGCGCAGAGCCCTTGCAGGAGAGCTTCCACGTCCGCCGTGCCCTGGAAATCGCAGAGCCGGTCGGTGCGGCTCTTCAGTTCTCCGGGGGTCTGGGGGCCGCGCAGGAGCAGGACGCAGATCACGCCGAGCTCGTTGGGGCCGGACTGGGGGAAGAGGTTCTCCGCGCTGTGCCTGAACTTGGGCACCCGGGTGCCGGGGATGGTGAGCCGGACGGCCAAGTCTTTGCCGATGAGGCTCTGGACGGCCCGGCCGAGCGCGTCCGGGTCCAGGCTCATGACGGGATCGCGGCTCGTCTTCTGGTTGCAGGCGTTGAGCAAGGCGTTGAAGGTCAGGGGATACTGGTCGGGAGTGGTCAGGGACTTCTCCACGAGCGCGCCCAGGGCGCGCGCCTCGACCGGGTCCAGTTGTGTCGGCATGGTCCTATTTTACCACAGGGAGCAGGGAACTTTTTCGCGACTCATCCGTACCTGTGGGCATGGAGAGCGATGGAGTCGGGCCAAGCTCGCCGATCGAGCGGCGCATATTCCTCATCCGGCGGCG
>CAYWAR010000172.1:0-5847 GCA_964455765.1 uncultured Elusimicrobia bacterium | reverse complement strand
CCAGACGGTCTCCCAGAGCGTGTCCGTCGGCGCCGGGCGGGGGGTCGCGCCCGTGCCGGGGTCCATCGGATTCGGGAGTGGGCCCGGGACGGTCGCGCCGGGGCTGAGCACTCTCGCCGGTCCTTCCTTGCCCTCGGCCCTTATCGCGGCCCCGAGATACCAAACCCGCGCCGGCGCGAGCGCCGCCGCGCCTTTCACCGCACCCGCCGTCCCGGCGCGTGTTAATGCCTCTTTCTCAGGCCCCGCCGCGCCCGTGGGGGTCCCGGGGCTTCGGGAGGCCGCTCCCGCGCAGAAGGATTCCCGCGCTTCGGCGGCATCCGCCGAGGTCGAAGAGACATCCCGGGGCGTGTCCGAGGCCGTGGAAGAGGCAGGTCCCGCGGAGAAGGCCGCGTCGGAAACGGCGCACGGCCTGGGCCGTTTCCTGATGAGGCTGCTGACCGGCGCAAAAGAAGCCGCCGGCTCGGGTTCCGTGGAAGCCTCGGTCCGGTCCCAGGCGAACGCTCCCCGCAAGACCAAGGTCCGTTCACGCAAAGCGGCGGCAACGGCGAAGGGGGCGGCCGCCAAATTGGCGGCCTCGGTTTCCCCGGCCCAGAAGAAAATGCTCCAGGCGCTCGAGCATGTCGCCTCCCTCTATACGGAGCATTACGCGCCCATCGAATGGAAGCAGAAGCAGTTGGGCGTGGATTTCAAGAAAGAGTATCAGAAGGCGCGCGCGAGCATTCTGGCCAAGCCGGGCATCAACGCCCGCGAGTTCCAGGACATCCTGGCCGCTTTCGTGTACGCGACGCGGGACTATCATGTCTCCATCCAATTCTATTCCACCGAGAAGGCGCGCCTGCCCCTGCTCATCCTGGAGGCCGAGGGGCGCTACTACATCGCGAGCATCGACCGCTCCAAGCTCTCCGCCTCCGAGTTCCCCTTCGAGATCGGCGACGAGGTCGTGGAGTTCGGCGGGAAGCCGACCGAGGCCGTGGTCTCCGAGCTGGCGGGCAAGCGTCCTGGAAACGTCCCTACGACCGACCGGCGCATCGCCCAGCTCCACCTCACCAACCGCATCCGCCAGGCCGGGGAATCCGTGCCCCAGGGTCCGGTGACGCTCAAGATCCGGGACAAGGCCGGGTCTCTGCGGGAAGCCGCTCTCCGGTGGGATTATACCCCGGAGAGCGTCCCCTCCGACGCTCCGGTGCGCGAGGGCGGGCTTTCCCCGGAGTCCGTGGATGGTCTTCCCGGGGAGGTGCCTTCCCCCGGGGCTCAGGCCAGGGGGATCAAGGGGTTCATCAGCCGTCTGCTTCCGAGCATGGCCCACCCGCTGGCCGGGCTCTTCTCCAAGCGCGCCAAGGTTGAGGCCAACGGCTTCATGATCGGGGCTCGGGAAAGCTTCGTCCCCGACCTGGGGGAGATCGTCTGGGAGATATCCAAGGCCTCCCCCATCCGGGCCTACATCTATAAGGATGAGCGGGGGCGCAAGGTCGGCTACATCCGCATCCCGGACTACATGGGAGAGGAACAGCACGCCCAGATATTCGCCAAGATCATCCAGAAATTCGAGAAGGAGACCGAGGCCTTGGTCATCGACCAGGTCAACAACCCGGGCGGCAGTATCTTCTACATGTACGCCTTGCTCTCCATGCTGGCCGACAAGCCCTTCTCCGTGCCCAAGCACCGCGCGCTCATCGACGAGAGCGACGCCTATTGGGCCGCGGGCGTCATAGAGCAGGCGGCCTCCCAGGGACTGGGCGCGGAGATGTCCCGGGAGCTCTCGGAGAAGCTCGCGGGCTTCAAGCCCGCCCGCTCCCCCATGGAGGGCGTAGTCGAGTACGCGCGCTTCATCCTCTCGGAACTCAAGGCCGGGCGGCGGCTGACCCAGCCCGTCCACCTCTTCGGCGTGGACTCCATCGAACCCAACGAGGCGGTCCATTACAGCAAGCCGGTGGTCGTGCTCATCAACGAGCTGGATTTCTCGGCCGGCGACTTCTTTCCGGCCATACTCCAGGACAACAAGCGCGCGACCCTGCTGGGCGTGCGCACGGCGGGCGCGGGCGGCGGGGTCAAGAGCGTCCAGTTCCCCAACCAGCTCGGCATAGCCGACCTCTCCTACACCTGGACATTGGCCGAGAGGCCCGATGGACGCCCCATCGAGAACCTGGGCGTGACCCCGGAACGGGAGTATAAGCTCACGGGGGAGGACTTCCGCACCGGGTTCTCCGGCTACAAGAAGGCGGTCAATGACGCGGTCGCCGACGTTCTGCCGCCTCCGATCCCCCTCGCACTGTTGCCCGCTCCGGCCGACCCGGGGGAGCCGGCCAAGGTCATCCCCGCGCCGGGGGGCGGGGCGGCGGAGCCTGGACCCGTGACGAGGGTCTGGAGCGCCATCGCCGCCCAGGCCATGAGGATACTCTTCGTATTCCGCTGACGAGCCGGGCGCCGGCGGCCCACGCGGCCCCCTTGACGAGGGGGGCTTCCCGGTCTAAACTTAGGGGTGCCCTCTCCTCCGGGGAGCCCCTTCAGGTCCAGGTTCACCGACGTCCTGGATCTGGCGACCGCCTCGACCATCGTCCTGGGAACGACGGCCTTCTTCGCTTTCATCTATTTCTTGCCTGCGTCCAAGCCCAAGCCCCCGGAGCAGGCCGAGGACAGGGCCGAGGCCCCTGTCCCGAGGGTGGTCCCCGCTCTCGCACCACCCGAGCCCCCGGCCATAAACATCGCCAGGGTCCCGGCCCCCGCGGGGGCCCTCCAGGGGGTTCCCAGGGTCCCTCCCCCGGCGGCTGCGCCCGCCGACCCATCTCCGATGTTCGATGAGCGGCTGCGCGCGGCCCAGAAGCATTGGGACAAGGGCATCGTGGCCTATCAGAAGGGGGATTTCCGGGAGGCTCGCAAGCAGTGGAGCCTTTGCCTCGAGCTGAAACCCGACCACGAGGACTGCAGGACCGGGAGCCTGCGCCTGGACTCCAACGGGGTGGCGCCTTACGTGCCCTCTCCCCTCCCCGCGGTCGTCCAATACATCACGGCCAAGGACGGCAAGGAGCGCCGCCGCCTGGTGGTGACCTTCGAAAAGGGGAAGGCGGCCGTCGATGAGCGCGCGGCGGCGGTTCTGGACACGGCGGCGAAATTATTGCACTTTTATCCTCTCTCCCGCCTTCGGGTCGTGGCATACGCCGATCGGGAGGAGTCCGAGCCGGATTCCTTGGCAAAGAAACGCGCCGACGAGGTGCGCCGGGCTCTGCTGAACCGGAAGCTGAGCCCGGAGCGGGTTGAGATCCAGGTCCGGATAGCCGGAGAAGCCGCCTTCCGCGCCGAACTCTATATCGAGTGATGAGCTAAGGGCACTAAGCGATCAGGCCCGCTTCGCTTTTTCCTTGATCGCCCGAAGGACCTTTTCCGGCGTGAAGGGCGGCTCGGTCATGCGGACTCCGACGGCGTCGTAGATGGCGTTGGCGATGGCGGGCTGGGGGCCGTTGATGCCGATTTCGGAGACCGACTTCGCGCCGAAGGGCCCGGACTCCTCGTAGCTCGGGATGAGCAGGGTGCGCACGCTCGGGCAATCCGAGGCCGCGAAGATGCGGTAATGGCGGAAGTCCGCGTTCTGCATCGCCCCGCCCGGGCCGAACTCCATCTCCTCGGTGAGCGCGTAGGAGATGCCGTTGAGGACGGCGCCGTCGTTCTGCCCTTCCGCCAGGGAAGGGTTGATGGCCGTGCCGCAGTCCACGGTCGCCACGTAGTCGATCACGCGCACCAGGCCGGTCTCCGTGTCCACCTCCACCTCCGCGAACTGGGCGGCGAAGGGGGGCGGGGAGGATTTCGAGTAGTGCGAGGCCGTGCCGATGATCTGGTGCTGGTCGTGGTAGTAGAGCGAGGTGTTGGCGACCTCCGAGAGCGCGCAGGCCCGGCCGGACTTCCCCACGGCCTTGCCGCCCTCCAGGCGTATGTCTTCGGGCTTTTCGTCCAATATCTTCGCCGCGACGCGGACGATCTTTTCCCGGGCGTCGAGCGCCGCCTTCTTGGCCGCGTTGCCGGAGATGTAGGTGGTCGAGGAGGCGTAGGCGCCCACGTCGAAGGGCGTGAGGTCGGTGTCCGAGGAGGTCACGATGATGTCGCTCTCCGTGACGCCGAGCACCTCGGCCGCGATCTGGGCGAGCACCGTGTCCGAGCCCGTGCCCAGGTCCGCGGCCCCGACGAGGAGATTGAAGGAGCCGTCCTCGTTCATCTTGATGGAGGCGGCGCCCATGTCCACTTCCGCGATGCCCGAGCCCTGCATGAGGCAGGCGCAGCCCAGACCCCGGCGCTTGGGGCCTTTCTGGTCCTTGTAGAGCTTCTTCTTCTCGTGCCAGCCGATGGCGGCAAGACCCTTCTCGATGCCCTCGAAGAGGCCCGAGGAGGTGATGACCTGCTCGACTCCTTCGCGGCCCTCGCCCATGGCCTTGAACACCGGCGAGCCCTCTCCCAGGCGTATGTAGTTCTTCCTGCGCAGCTCGATGGGGTCCATGCCGAGCATCCCGGCCAGGTCGTCCATGTGGCTCTCCCAGGCGAAGAAGCCCTGGGTGGCCCCGTAGCCGCGGTACGCGCCGGCGATGGGGTGATTGGTGTAGGCGGTCCTGCCGATGAACTTGATGTTCTTGGCCCGGTACATGGGAAGAGTGTGCGAGCCCGCGCACATCATCACGGTCAGCGCGTGCGCGCCGTAGGCCCCGTTGTCGCAATAGACTTCCATCCAGGCGTCGGTGAGCGTGCCGTCCTTCTTGGCCCCGAGCTTGAGCTTGACCACGGCCGGATGCCGGGTGCGCGAGGCGATGAAGACCTCCTTGCGCGTCATCTCGAGCTTGACCGGGCGCTTGGCGGCCAGGGCGAGCGCGGCGCAGAGGGGCTCGAGGACGATCTCCTGCTTGGAGCCGAAGCCGCCGCCGATGCGGGGCTTGATGACGCGGATGCTCTTGACCGGGAGCTTGAGCGCCATGGCCGTGATGCGGCGCGCGTGGAAGGGCACCTGGGTGGAGGTGCGGATGACGAGCCGCCCATCCCCGTCAAAATAACAGATCGTGACATGCGGCTCGATGGCGCAGTGCTGGGCCCACTGCGTCTTATAGACGCGCTCGAGGACCACTTCCGCCTCGGAGAACCACTCGCTCTCCTTGACCTCCAGGTCGAACTTCGCGCAGATGTTGCGCTTGGCGTCCGGGATGTTCTTGGAGTCCGCCTCGTCGTGGAGGATGGGCGCGCCTTCCTCCATGGCCTGGAGCGTGTCGAAGACCGCGGGCAGGACCTCGTAGGAGACCTTGATCTTGGAGAGGGCCTCCTCGGCCGCCTCCTCGGTCTCGGCCGCGACCGCCGCGACGCGGTCGCCCACGAAGCGCATCTTGTCGTCTAGGACGAGTGTGTCGTAGGGCGAGGGCTCCGGATAGCCCTGCCCCGCGGTGGTGTAGCGCACCCGCGGCAGATCCTTGTGGGTGAGCACGGCATGGACGCCCGGCACTTTGGAGGCGGCCTTGGTGTCGATGCTCTTGATGCGCGCGTGGGCGTGGGGGCTGTAGAGCACCTTGCCGATGAGCAGGCCCGGGACCTCGATGTCGTCTGTGTACTGCCCGGTGCCGCAGGCCAGGCCCAGGGCGTCCACTTTCTGGACGCGGTGATGCACTGTCCGCAAAGCGTCCACCCCGCCGGGGGACGCTTCGTGCGGGGGGATGGATGCCTTTTCCATCAGCTTTCCCTCCTTTTCGCCGTTCTCATCCGTCCTGCCGCCAGCCTGACTGCTTCGATCTGTTTTATGTAGCCCGTGCACCGGCAGAGGTTGCCGTCCACGGCCCGGCATATCTCGTCGTCGGAAGGCTCCGGCTCCTTGTCGAGCAGGGCTTT
>CAYWAR010000171.1:0-5856 GCA_964455765.1 uncultured Elusimicrobia bacterium | reverse complement strand
CCTCGACGAGAAAGGAAGAGTTCTACGACGGAGGGGATTATTCTACAGCTTCAACAGATGGTTGAGCCGCAGGGCTCCGGCGAAGGCGGCCAGGGAGCCGCACCATTTAAGCCAGAGAGGCAGGGAGAGCCGGCTTCTCAGAGCTTGAACTCCTTGGAGACCGCCTGGAGCGACTCCTCGAGCGCCTGCAGGAACTTGTCGAGCTCCGCCCTGGCGATGGTCAGGGAGGGCTCCACGCGCAGGCAGCGCGCGTTGATGTAGGTCCCGCTGATGAGGATGCGGCGCGCGAAGAGGTTCTTGGCCACGGCGTAGCCCACCTCATGGCCGGAGAATTCCATGCCAAGCATCAGCCCCCGCCCCCGCACGGTGGCCAGGGCCTTGGGATACTTGCGCGCGAGGGCTCCGATGGTGGAGAGGAGGTAGTCCCCCTTTTGCGCGGCCTGCCGGGGCAGGTCCTCGGAGAGCACCGCGTCGATGGTCGCGATCGCGCCCGCGCAGCAGACCGGGTTGCCGCCGAAGGTGGTGGTGTGCAGGAAGGGGTTCTCGATGTAGCGCTCCCAAGTGCGCGGGGTGCCGACGCAGGCCCCGATGGGCACCACGCCGCCGCCCAGGCCCTTGCCCAGGGCCATCAGGTCCGGTGTCACGCCGTCGTGCTCGCAGGCGAACATCTTCCCCGTGCGCCCCATGCCGGACTGGACCTCGTCGAAGACCAGGACGGCCCCGTACTTATCGCAGAGCTCGCGCGCCGCGGCGAGATAGCCGGGAGGCGCCACGTTGATGCCGCCTTCCCCCTGGATGGGCTCGAGCACCACGGCCGCGACCCTGTCCCCCGAGAAATCGCAGGACTCCATCACCATCTTGAGCGCGTCCTTGTCCCCGAAGGGGACATGCGACCAATGCAGGAGCGGCAGGAAGGGCTCCCGGAACACGGCCTTGGAGGTGCCGCCGAGCGAGCCCAGGCTCTTGCCGTGGAAGGCGCCGATGGCCCCGATGAAATGATGCCTCCCCGTGGTGAGCATCGCCATCTTGAGACAGCCCTCCACGGACTCGGTCCCCGAGTTGGTGAGGAAGGCGAACTGGAGGTCCCCCGGGGTGATGAGGGCGAGGAGATTGGCGAGATAGGTGCGCAGGGGGTCGATGAGCTCCTGGGAATGGATGCCCTGCTTGCCGAGCTGGTCGAGCACGGCCTTGAGCACCTTGGGGTGGCGGTGTCCGGTGATGTAGATGCCGAAGCCGCCGAGCATGTCGATGTATTCCTTGCCGTTGATGTCGCGGAACACCGACCCCCCGTCCTCCCACTCGACGGCCGTGTAATCGGTGCTGACGGACTTGCGGTATTTGAGGAACCCCTCGTTGACATGGTCGATCCAATATCGGATCGATTCCCTGGTGACCCGCTCGCGTTCCTTGAGGGTCAGCTTCTTCTTGGCGATGAGCTCGAGGGCGTACGCAGACCGCTTCGCGGCTTCCTTAAGATTCTGTGCCATGTCCCAAGTATATCTTTTCAAAGAGGGGTCAGACGTTGACTTTCGGACCGATATCTCTCATCTTGAAAGTGAAAACAAGGTCCGAAAGTCAACGTCTGACCCCTCTACCAGAGGATGCGGCCGGAGGGGTCTAGGCGGCGGGATTGGACGTCCCAGTGGTCGTCTACGCGGCTCTTCCAGGCCAGCACCGCTCCTCCGCTCCCGTCCGGGATCATCTGGAGACCCAGGATGGGGGCATAGGAGTTGACCACCACGTTGTCGGTCTGCCCCCAGAGCACCCCGGCGGGGCCGCGGCGCTGGCAAAGCACCTGGAAAGCGGAGTAGCGCGACTCGATCCAGCAGAGGATGGCTCCGCCCGCGCCGTCGGAGACGATCATCGGCAGGGATTGCTGGTCGGCGCACGGGGCGGCCGGGACTCCGCCGGGACCCAGGAGCGCGTCTCCCTTCTCGTCCAAATGCTGGAGCATGAGCTGCCATTGGCTTCCCCGCCCGTCGTCGATCCAGACCGCGTAGACGCCGCCCGACCCATCGGCCACGGCCGCGGGGTTCCACTGGTTCCCCGGCCCCACGGTCACGGGCCGGCCCATCGGTTCCCACAGCACGCTCTTATCGGAGGACACGCGCTGGGCGTAGATGTCGATGTTCCCGCTCCTCCCGTCCTCCCAAAGCGCCACCACCCCTCCTTTCCCATCCGAGACCATCGAAGGCTCTCCCTTGTAGCCCACCCGATCGTACACCTCCACGCCGTGGCCCCACAAAGGCCGCCCATCCCCCCCAAGACGCTGGACCATGATGCCCTTGTCCGTCAAGTCCGCGTGCCGGTAGCCGAGGAACACCCCGCCCGATCCCTCCTCAGCGAGCGCGGGGAGCTGGTACCAGGCCTGCCTGGAGTCCTTGCCCAGCTCCTGCCGCCAGGCGAGCGAACCGTCGCGGCGCACCTTGCTCACCCCCGCGAAGATCGAATCCACCCGGCGGAAGACGTCGTTGTAGGCGAGGAGGAGGGAGCCGTCGGCGGCGGAGCGCACCGAGCCCTTGTATTCATTGGAGTAGAGCGCGGCGACCGTCAGCGGGGCCGTCCAGGCTGCGGACCCGGCGTCCGTGAAGAACTGGGCGTCCCATTCCCACCCTGAAAGGCTGGCCTGCTTCCATAGCAGATACCAGCCGTCCGCGCCCCGGACGGCTTGCGGGGAATCCAGGCCATATTCCCACTCGGCCGCCCGGACCCCGGAGGCGGGCCAGAGGGGAGTCCCGGCCGGCGAGAGCTTCTGCGCCCGGAGCTCGGAGCCTCCGCTCTCGGTCACCGTGGTCCAGGCGACGAGCACCGAGTCGCCTCCGCTTTGGAGCGCGATCATGGGCTCCACCGGGAGATCGGAGCCGACCTCGACGCCGGGCAGGGGTTTCTCCATGCCGTGGCGCAGCAGAGGGGTGCAGGCCATCGTCGACGCGGCGAGGATGAGCGCGAGGCCGCACCCCCCGGGCGGGACGGAGCGGGCTGGAATCCGCCGCGGCTCAGACACGGGAGCCGAGCAGGCGGCGGGCCAGGCGCAGGGCGAAGGCATAGATCGTCATCTGCGGGTTGACACCGAGGCTCTGGGGGACCACCGAGCCGTCGCAGACGAAGACGCCGGGGCAGAGCCCGAGGTCCCAGTCCGCCACCCGGCCCGCCGCGCAGGTTCCCAGGGGATGGAAAGCCATCATCTGCATCCCGCCCGGCGAGACCGCGGAGAGGTCGGCTTTTCGGAGCTCCTCCACCGAGTCCGTCTCATTGCCGGGAATGTTGAAGGGCAGGACCACCTTGCGCGCGCCCGCGGCGAAAAAGGCCTCCGCCGTGAAGCGGGCCGCGCGGACCATGCGGGAGAGGTCGCGCTCGCCCAGGGAATAACGGATGAGCGGAGTCGGGCCGAAAGGATAGCGCACGCTCCCCCGGCTCTCGTCCTGGATCATGAACCCGAAGGTGGCCACGCGGTCGTAGGCATCCATCCACCGCTTGAGCCTGAGCCCCTCCAGCGGCAGGGTGATGGCCGCCAGCTCCGGAGGCGTGTAGACGCCCTCATAGCGTATGGCCCCGTCCCGGGGGTCTTCCAAGCCCACGCCCTGGGGCACCCCCTCCCAGCCGCGCACGGGCTCATCGAAGAGCCCGAAGAGCTTGGACGCAGGGTGCACGGAGAGCCCGGAGCCGGCCTCGCGCCAGCGTCCCAGCCGGAACTTCCTCAGAAAATAAGGCGTATGCAGGGTGCCCGCGCTGAGCACGAGAGTCCGGCACCGGAGCTCCTCGCGCTCACCGGTCTCCAGGGAGCGCACCCTCACGCGCACGGGGTCCCCGGACCGTACGGGCGGCTCGATGCTCGTTAGCTCCGTGCGCGGCCGAAGGACCAGCGCCTCGTTCCCCGCCAAGGGGTCCAAGAAAGCCTTCTTCGAGGTCATCTTCCCGCCGGTCGGGCACACGAAACAGCAGCGGCCGGTGCCGGTGCAGCCTTCCTCGCACCGGTCCAGCGGCGCGGCCGCGTGCCCCATGCGGTGGAAGCCCTCTAGGATGAGCCGCGAGGAGCGGCTCAAGGTCCCCTCGGGAGCGGTCTTGACCTTGAGCCTCCTCCACGCTTCTTCGACGAAACCGGAGAATTCCGCGGCCCGGAAGGCTCCCCCGGAGCCGCTTTCCCACGATTCGAGCATCCCCGCCGGCGGGCGCAGGCAGGTCCCGGAGTTGATGGTCGTCGAGCCGCCCACGGCCGTCCCGGTCGGTATGGGAAGGAGCGCGTTGCCCATCGCCGAGGAGAAGCCCCCCTGCGCGTAGTACCGGGAAACGGCTTCCATGGCGTCCTTGCGGGGCGACGCCGGGCCGCCCCGTTCGATGAGCAGGACCCCCGCTCCCTCCTCGGCCAGGCGGCCGGCGACGCAGGCCCCGCCCGCGCCGCTGCCGACCACGATGAATTCGCGCTCCGTCATGGCTTGGACCCGGGGAGGGCTCCGATCTTCGCGAGCTGGCGCGGCCCCCCATAGAAAACGGGTAGGAGCACGCTGCGCAGGGACACGAACACCCCCCGGACCGCCGGGGAGGGATAGGCTTGCAGCCGGATGAACATGAGCTCCTTATGCTCGGAGTCCATGCGGTCGAAGGGAGGGAGGCTCCGGGCGAAGAGGACCGGGAACACCCACCGGGACAAGAGGGCTCCGAGCGCGGCGAGGACGCGGCCCGGAAAAGGCGTGAGGGACAGCCTATGCGCCAGCGCGGCGCGCAGTTCCTCCTCGTCCGACTCGAGCCCCAGATGAGCGGCGTATGCCCGCGCGTAGGGAAGGATGAGAGCGCTCAACATCGCGTCACCGTTTCCACGGCCGCTCCATCGGGAGTGTCGAACTCCGCCAGGAGCGCGCCGCTCTTGTCCCGGAGCCTGAGTTTAAGGCCGCTGACGCCGCAGTTGCGGCAGAGGAGTTCTCCCCCGGCCGGGTCCGCGTAGTCCAACTCCGCGGTCATGGCCGGGTCGGGCCGGCAGAAGCCCTCGGCGACGATATCCCCGAAATCGGCCCGGAAAGACCACCCCCCCTCTTCTTCCCGGGTCCGGTTCGTCCATACGGCGAGCAAGCCCAAAGACTCCCGCGCCTTCCCTCGGAACAGGAGATTGGCCGAGGTCATGCGGGGCGTGAGCGCGGGCCCCACCCTTGCCCGCGCGCTCAGTATCTCGAAGACCGCCGCCCCCTCCGGGAGAGGTGCACGTCCGCCCTCCGAGGACGGCGGCCCCTTGGCCGCCGCTTCGCCGGGGGGGGCGCCCGGGAATACCGCGTGCGCCCAGCGCCAGTCCTCGGCCATCCCCCGACCCCAGAGATGGCCCACCGAGCCCCAAGCCTCGGAGAACCACAGATGCTTCTCCCCAATGCGCAGGCGACCCTCGAAGAGCCCCGCGGGCATGGGGGAGCGGTAGCAGGATTTGGCCGCGCCCAGGCTCCGGAGCGCGGGAGGCACGAAGTCCCAACCCTGGGAGCGCGGCTTCCAGGAGAGGTTCCAGGCCGCCGCCGGCCCCTCGGCGCGCATCGCCGATCGGCCCAGGGAACAGATTCCGAGCCTCAGCAGAGGGTCGCCCGCTCCGGACTCGGGAAGGCGGGGCTCTTCCCAATGCTCCACGAGGACCCGCTTGGCCGGAGCGTCGAAGAGCACGCACCAGAGCCCGGTCGAGACGAGTCCCTCGGACTTGCGCAGAGTGAACCGCACCCAAGCGGCGCTGCGCGTGGCCGGGTCGTTGAGCTTGGCGAAATAGACCTCATAGAAAGGCCTTCCCGCGCGGTCCGCGCGGGAGGCCCAGGGATCGTCCTCGGTATCTCTCCGCAGCAGCCAAAGGTGCAGGAATATCGGCCCGTCGATCGCGGCGCCGGCGAGGAG
>CAYWAR010000170.1:0-5909 GCA_964455765.1 uncultured Elusimicrobia bacterium | reverse complement strand
GGCGCTCCCGTTCCTGGATGATGTCATCGACTTCCAGGTCCCGGCCGGGTTGATCCTTGCCTTTGTCGTCTTCCATCACAATGAACCTCGCGCGAGATCATGAGGCAACCCGGCATTTTACACGTTTTTCGGCGGATTTGCCTCATCCGGCCGACAGCGCGCCCGGCGGGGGTCATCTCCAGTCGAGGATGACCTTGCCGGACTTGCCGGCCGCGGCGATCTCGAAAGCCTCCTCGAAGCGCTCGGCCGGGAAGCGATGGGTGATGATGCCCTTGACGTCGAGCCCGCACTGGAGCATGGCGGCCGTCTTGTACCAGGTCTCGAACATCTCCCGCCCGTAGATGCCCTTGATGAAGAGCCCCTTGAATATCACCTGGTTCCAGGGGATTTTCGTGTCCGCGGGCAAGATGCCCAGCAGGGCGATGCGCGCCCCGTTCTTCATCGAGCGGATCATCGCCTCGAAGGCCTGGGGGCTGCCGGACATCTCGAGGCCGACATCGAAGCCCTCGGTCATCTTGAGCGACTTCATGACCTCCTTGAGCCCGGAGGTCCGCACGTCCACGGTGTTCTTGACCCCCAACGCGCGCGCCAGGCGCAGGCGGTACTCGTTGATGTCGGTCAGGACGATGTGGCGCGCGCCCACGTGCGCGGCGGCCAGGGCGGCCATGATGCCGATGGGCCCGGCGCCGGTGATGAGCACGTCCTCGCCCACCAGGTCGAAGGAGAGCGCGGTGTGGACCGCGTTGCCCAGGGGGTCGAGGAGGGAGGCCTCGTCGTCGCCGATGCCCTCGGGGATGGGGAAGACGTTGACCGCGGGGATGGCCAGGTATTCGGCGAAACAGCCCGGGCGGTTGACGCCCACGCCCTGGGTGTTGGGGCAGAGGTGCCGGGTCCCGGCGCGGCAGTTGCGGCAGTGCCCGCAGACCACATGCCCTTCGCCGGAGACGCGCATGCCCTCCTTGACCCCGGCCACGGCCTTGCCGACGCGGACCACCGTGCCCACGAACTCATGGCCCACGTGCATGGGCACCGGGATCGTCTGCCGGGCCCATTCGTCCCACTGATAGATGTGGACATCGGTCCCGCAGACGGCGGTCTGGAGGACGCGGATGAGCACGTCGTTCTCCGAGATGCCGGGCTCGGGAACATCATCGAGCCACAGTCCCTTTTCCGGGCGCTTCTTGACCAGGGCTTTCATTCCCACATGATACCAAACCGGCCCCGGTGAGAACCGGGGCCCGTCCGCCGAAGGGTCCTCTTTTCTAAGGGTCTCATTCCCGTCCCCCCCTGGGCCCCCGGACCCATCATCTTGCAGCCGCGTCCGTGCTATCGTTTGCCCGGATGCCGGCACGATCCAGGAGGCGACCATGAGGACACTGAACGCGTCTTTGACCCTGCTCCTATGCGCCGCGCCGCTCTCGGCGCAGGTCCCGTATGATTTCGAGGGGTCCCTGATCGCCCAGCAAGCCCAAGCCGCGCAGAGCGCGGCCAAGCGCCGCTCGGCTCCGGGCCTCGAACTCAAAGCCGTGTCCGCGGCGCTCACGGCCATGGACGACGGCAACGAGGTGGGCGCCCTGGTGCTCTCCGCCCTGCGGGAACGAGGGGTGGACATCCGCATCGGCCCCGGAACGCGCGGCTCCTCGCTCCAAGAAGACCGCGAGAGGGGGAAGAGCACCATCACCCTCGGGGACTCCCTGCCGCCCTATCCGCGCGTCCTCGCCTCCCATGTCGCCCGGGAAGCCTCGATCCTGATGTTCGCCGGCATGCCGGAGTGCGCGGAGCGCGAATACATGCGCCGCAGCGTCATGGCCCGGGTCTGGCTCGAACTCGGCGGAGAGCCCTCGACCTTGCCCGTCATCGAGCCTCTCACGGGATACCAGGACCCGGCCCTGGCCGCGGATTTCCGGCTCTGGCTGGGAAGGGACGCGCAAACGGCACTCCAGAACGTCGCCGGCGCGACGGGCGCCAAGACCTTGCCCGAGCTCATGAGCGAGAACTCGGCCCAGATGAGCGAGCGCTTCTTCACCCCCGAGGCGCTGGCGGAAAAGCGCGCCCGGCTCAAGTCCCTGGAGGAGGCGAACGCGCGCTTCACCGATTTTCTCATGGCCGAGAGCCTCTGGCGCCGCTCCAACGCCGGCCGGATCGGCCGCCAGAGGAGCCCCCCGACCAAGGGCCGGGGGAGCACCTCCCATCCGGGCGGGAGAGTCTCCCTCCAACGCCATGCCGACCCTCGCGCTGTTGCTCTGTTTTGCCGCCGCCCAGGCCGCCGAACCGGCCCCGGCGCCCTCCTCCGCGGCCGCTTCGCTCCCGCTTCTCGACACCCGGGACATGGCCCTGGTCCCGGCAGGGGAATTTCTCATGGGCTCTCCGGACGCGGAGGGCTACCCCAACGAGCGGCCCCGCCACAAGGTATTCCTGGACGCCTTCTGGATCGACAAATACGAGGTGACGGCGGCGCGTTACCGCGCCTTCGCCGAGAAGGCGGGACTGACCGTCCATAAACAGCCCTTCCCGGACAAGGAGGACTGCCCCGTTCTCTATGTCGACTGGAACGAGGCGCAGGGATACTGCCGGAGCCTGGGCAAGCGCCTTCCCACCGAGGCCGAGTGGGAGAAAGCCGCGCGCGGCGGCTCACCCGCCAAATACTCTTTCGGAGACGATGAGAGAATGCTCGGGGACTACGCCTGGTATTGGGACAACTCCGGCAAGCGCGTCCATCCGGTCGGAAAGAAGAAACCCAACGCCTTCGGCATCCACGACATGCACGGCAACGCCCTGGAATGGACGGCCGACCTCTACAACGCGAACTTCTATTCCATGAGCCCCGAGCGCAACCCCCAAGGGCCGGCCGAGGGCGCCGACCGCGTGGTGCGGGGCGGGTCCGTCTACGTGAGCGCGGACCTCTGCCGCGCCGCCCAGCGCATGAAAGGCCCTCCCACCAACCAATACAGCGCCCGCGGCTTCCGCTGCGCCGCCCCCGCGAAGTGAGTCCGGAGCCCGGCCCGCTTTCCGAGTATGCCGTCCTCATCGCGGAGGAACCGCACTTCAAACCCTCCGAGATCGCGCGCGCCCTGGCCGCGCTCCGTCATGTCCCGTTCCAGGACTTAGTCGGCCCCATGCGCAGATGCTGGGGCTTGGTGGAGGAGGGATGCTCCAAGGCCGAGGCCGAAGCCGCGGCCGCGGCCCTCGCCTCGGCGGGGCTCGCCTCCCTGGCCGTGCCCGCCGCGCTCCTTGAGGACCTCCCGGCTGCGCGGCCCGTCTCCGAGATGAGCCTCGACGCCGGGGGATTCCTTTACGGGGAGGCGCCGGCGGCCCGGGGCCGGGCCGTCTGGCCCCGCGTGCGCCTTCTCGCCGCGGCCGTCTATGCGGAAGCGAAAGCTCCCGCACCCGCGACGGCGGCCTTCACGGACCCCGGCAAGAAGCTGGCCCGAACGGCCTTCTCCCTGATGACGGGCATCCCGACGAGCCTGGGGCTGGGGGGAAAACAGGCGGAGCGCAAGCAGGAAGAGACCGAGCAAGTCAGCCTCCTGGACATCGTCCTCGAGGGCCCCCCGGAGCGCCTGCGCGTGGACGCGCGCAGATTCGATTTCTCCTGCCTCAAGACCCGCATGGTCTACGACGTGCTGGGGAATTTCCGCCAGCTCATCCGGGAACTGGCCGGGCAGTCAGCCGTGGCCTCGCGCAACCGGGGCGTGCGCGTGCTTCTGGAGGGGAAGCCGATCCGGGAGATGGGCTACGACGGCGCCAAGGACCTGGAGCGCGAGAGCCGCTGGCTGCTCACCTTGCAAGCCCTCCGTCCCGGCCGGTAAGCGGGTGAGCGCGTCCCAAGCGAGGCCGTTCCTCTTGGCCCTCGCCCTATGGGCCTCGGCCTGCGCCTCCCCGGCCGGAGCCTTGGCCCAGCCCGGCGTCCTATTGTCCTCTTCGCCTCGTTTTGCGGCCGGGGGCCTGCCCGAAGGCTGGGAACCCCTGACCTTCAAGAAGATCGGGCGGCGCACCGAATACTCTTGGTCCGGCCCGGAGCACGCCCTTCATGCCCTCAGCTCGGCGTCGGCCTCCGGCCTCCTCTACCGACTCGACCAAGAGGCGGCCGCAGCTCCCCTCCTGCGCTGGCGCTGGCGGGTCTCCCACGCCATAGCCCGGGGGGATGAGCGCTCCAAGAAAGGCGACGACTATGCCGCCCGAGTCTATGTGACTTTCAAATACGACCCGGCCAAGGCGGGCCGAGCCCTGCGCCTCAAGTACGGGATCATCAAGGCCCTCTACGGCGAATACCCGCCTCATTCAGGGATCAGCTACATCTGGGCCAACCGCCTGCCGAAGGGAGAGTCCGTCCCGAACGCCTACACCGGCAGGGTGAGGATGCTGGCCCTGCGCTCGGGGGAGGGGGAGGCGGGGCGCTGGGCGGGGGAGGAACGCGACATCCTGGCGGATTATCGCAGGCTCTACGGCGAAGACCCTCCGCCGCTCTCCGGCGTCGCTCTCATGACGGACACAGACGACACCGCCTCCTCCGTCGAGGCCTGGTACTCGGGCATCGAGCTCCTGGCCAAGCCCTAGGGCTTAGGGCCCTTATTCTTGCTATAATTACGGACATTGGTGTCCTGATATCCCCGCGCCGGCGCGGGCCGGGACCCGGAGGCCTCTCCATGCCGGAAACGCTCTTGCTCTCGCCCATCGAGGATGTCGTCACCCGCTATCTCTCGCGCTTCGAGACTCTCGGCTGGAACCGCTTCTCCGACTTCGAGTTCGACAAGATCGAAGGGAGCCTGCTCACCGAAGTCCAGGTCGACGCCCTCAAGACCGCCATGCTCGTCGAGGACCACATCCCGGGCTACAGCCGGGCCTACCACGACCTCCTGCGCCTCGACGCGGACCTCTCTGCGGCGGAGATCTCGCTTCGGCGCCAGATGCTCCATTTCGTCTTCAAGTGGACCAGCGACGAGGACCGCCATGCCCAGACGCTGGAGAACTACCTGCGGGCCTGCGGCCGGGTGGACCCAGCCGCCTTGACCGCCGAGATGAACGCGGCCGTGGTCCAGCCCTACACGATCCCGCACGAGGACCCCATGCAGATGGCGGTCTACACCGTCATCCAGGAGAAGGCCACCCAGGTCTTCTACTCCTGCCTTCGGGACGCGGCCGAGGAGCCGGTGCTCAAGAAGGTGCTCACCTCCTTGAGCCAGGACGAGGCGCGCCATTGCGGCTTTTTCTCCGACCTCCTGCGCGTCTACCTGTCCGCGCCCGGAGGCCCGGATTACGAGCGCATCCAGGAGGCCGTCGTCGAGTTCCGCATGCCGCTCTACGGCATCCTCGACAATTACAAGCGGCGCTCGATCACCATGATGCGCGCGGCCTCCGGCTACCACTTCCGGGATGCGTTCTCCCTCATCGAACAGGCCGTCGGCCGCTGCGCGGAGGCGTCCTCCGCGTCCCGTCCTGAGGCGCTCGAAGCCCTATTGGGCTCACTCCAAGAGCGCAGCACCCGCCGCCACTGATATACACGGCGACGAAAGTCGCCGTGCGTTTCGAATGGATGCGCCCGTCGGGCGCGACCTTGAAGACGCGCAGCGCACTTTGTGCGCCGCGTATTTGGTAGAATAGCCGGATGGGATCGGGTGGGTTCCGCTTCGCCTTAGTGCTGGCCCTGGCCGCTCCTCTTTGCGCCGGGGACTCCCTTAAGGAAAGCCATTTCAGCCGGGATTGGGCGAAAGTCCTCGAAGACTCCCCGCCGGTTCCCCCAGCGCCCGCCCCGCCCGAGGAAGAAGGACCCGTCCATCCGGAATACGCTCCGGCCGTGCATGTCTTCATCGCGAGGCAGGCCTTCGACCTCTTCGACGCTCAATTCCCCGGTACGGACCTCTCGCTTTACATCGGGGGCGAGGCCCAGGCCGAGAGCTCCTCCGACGATA
>CAYWAR010000169.1:0-5920 GCA_964455765.1 uncultured Elusimicrobia bacterium | reverse complement strand
GCTTTCGAGAGGGCGCGCATGAGGATGGTCCGGTAGTCCTCCTCGTCATCTACGACCAAGACCTTGATGGGAGCCATGGGGACCCAAGTCTAGGATTTACCGGGGCCGGGCGGCAAATTGGTAGAATGGCCCGCAATGAAGCTCTCGATGAAACGGCGCAGGCCCCCCGAAGGAAGCACCCCCCCGCGGGGGGGGCGCTGATGCGAAGGAACGCCTTTATGAAACGGCGGCGGGCCCCGACAACGAGCGTCCTCCCGCGGGGAGGACGCTGACATGGGGCCGCCGCTCATACGCTCCATCCGTTTCTTGGACCACCCTCCCGAGGGCGGAGCCGGGTGCGCCCAGATCCGCGTGGAGATGGAGGACGGCTCGGCGTCCACTTTCACGGTCAGCACGCCGGAGGACGTCGCGGGGCGCATGAGCGGCAAACGCCGCGATTCCCTTTTCATGGAGCCCGTCGTCTTCGTGCGCTCCCTGGAGGAACCCGTGGTCCGCGAGGCGGTGGAAGCCATGGCCGCGGAGATGGGCGGCTATTGGCTCCGCTATTACAACCGGCGGGTCGAAAATTCTCCCAAGAAGCGCCCTCGCCGATGAACGCCCGGCTCGCCCGCGTCGACTTAAGGGACATCGAGCCCGCCAGGCGGCCGGAGCACTGCTGCGCGGTGGCCGAGGCTCATCTCGACGACGGCAGGCAGTTCTCCATCCTCACGGCCACCCCATCCTGGTTCTCCGAGGCCCTCTCCAACGCGGGGATGCGCTACTATTACGGCTCCCTGGTGCTCTTCGTGCGCCGGATGGATTCCGCCCTCGTCAAAAAAGCCGTCGCGGAGATGGTCGCCGCGGGCGACCGCTGTCTTTGCCTGCATGACACGCCTCGCACCACACTGCCCCGCGTACTCGCCGACTTCAAAGCCCGCCACATCTGACATTGTGGTACAATATGACCGATATTATGGTCACTTCTGATACAACGCAGGCCTCGTCCATCGGGCTCAAGTGGGTGAACATCCTTTTCCTGGTCACCACCCCTTTCCTCGCCTTGGCAGGAGTCGTCGTGTACGCGCGCGCCGGCAGTTTCCACTGGTCGGATGCCGCGATATTCTTCCTTATGTATGTCTGCACCGGCATGGCGGTCACCGCGGGCTATCACCGCCATTATTCCCACCGCAGCTACGACGCGAGCCTCCCGCTCCAGCTCTTCTACCTGCTCTTTGGAGCCGCGGCCTTCCAGAATTCGCTCCTGCGCTGGGGGAGGGACCACCGCATCCACCACATGAAAGTGGACCGGGAGGAGGACCCCTACAACATCCGCAAGGGCTTCTGGCACGCGCACATCCTCTGGATATTCCAATACTCGGCGCACGATGAGGATTTCCGCACGGCGCCGGACCTGCTCAAGGATCCCTGGGTGCGCCGGCAGGACCGCTGGTACCTGCCCATCGCCGTCCTCGTCGGCTTCGCTCTTCCCGCGGCCTTGGGCTGGCTCTTCGGCAGGCCCGCCGCCGGCTTCCTCTGGGGCGGACTCGTGCGCGTGGTCGTCGTGCACCACATGACCTTTTTCATCAACTCGCTCGCGCATATGGTCGGGAAACAGCCCTACAGCCTGGACTATTCGGCACGAGACTCGTGGTGGCTGGCCTTCTTCACCTACGGCGAGGGCTATCATAACTTCCACCACCGCTTCGCCGCCGATTACCGCAACGGCCTGCGCTGGTACCAATGGGACCCGACCAAGTGGTGGATCCAGGTCATGAATCTCGCGGGCTTGGCGGACCGCCTCACGCGCTTCCGGGAGGAGCACATCCTCCGGGCGCGCATCGAGACGGACATGCGCCGCGTCCAACAGCATCTCTCCAAGGCGCCCGCGCGTCTGGCTTTCCGCCTCGAGAAACGGCTCGAAGCCGCCCGCCTGCAGCTCGAAGCCGCCGCGGCGAAATGGGAAGAGGCGAAAGCCGGGGTCCGGACCATGCGCAAGGCCTATCGCGACGACCCCGGGCGCCTGCGCCGCCGCTGGGACCTCAAGCTCCGGGAGTACGATTTCCAGTTCCAGGCCGCCCAGGCCCGCTGGGCCTTCCTCATCGCGGCTTTCAGCCGACTCCACGCATAACCGCTCATCTCCCCCGAGGGGAGATGAGCGCGTTCCAGGGGGATATCCCTTGCGGTGTATGCCTCCCCACGGGGAGGGTCGAGCGACTGCTTGACTTCTTAACACACCTCCGATACTCTATGGATTCGGATGTCCAAGACTCGCTTCCTCCTTAGGCTGGCCGCACTCTGCGCGGCCCTCTCGCCGTGTTTCCCCGGCTCGGTGGGGGCACAATCTCCTCCCTCCCCGCGCCAGGAATACACGGACCAGATCATCGTCAAGTTCCGCGACGCCAAGACGGCGCGCGCCGCCTCGCTGGGGGCATCCCGCATGAAGACCCTCAGCTCCGCGGGCGGGGTGCGCCTGGCTCATCTTCGCCCCATGTCCGGGGACTCCCAAGTGCTCAAGCTGCCCGGCCGCCTTCCCCTCTCGGAGGTGAAGGCGATCCTCGCCAAGCTGGCCGCCGACCCCGGCATCGAATACGCCCTGGCCGACCGCATCCGCCGCCCCGTTTTCACTCCCAACGACCCCCTCTATGGAAACCAATGGCACTATACGAGCACCACCTCCTTCGCCGGAGGCGCGGACGTGGCCGGCGCCTGGGACATGACCAACGGGTCGGCGAGCGTAGTCGTCGCGGTCATCGACACCGGAATACGCCCGCACGCGGACCTCGCGGGCCGCACCGTGGCCGGCTACGATTTCATCGTCAACGCCTCCACGGCCAACGACGGCGACGGGCGCGACGGCGACCCGACGGACACCGGGGACTGGACCGCCGCCAACGACTGCGAGCCGGGCTGGCAGGCGACTCCCAGCAGTTGGCACGGCACCCATGTGGCCGGCACCATCGGCGCGGCCGGCAACAACGGCGTCGGGGTGGCCGGGATCAATTGGGCCTCCAAGATACTCCCGGTCCGGGTGCTGGGCAAATGCGGAGGCTACGACTCGGACATCATCGACGGCGCGCGCTGGGCCGCAGGACTCTCCGTGTCCGGGGTGCCGGCCAACGCCAACCCCGCGAAAGTCCTCAATCTGAGCCTCGGCGGCCCCGACCCCTGCCTCGCCGTCTACCAGACCGCGATCAACGAGATCATCGCCGCGGGCGCCGTCTTCGTAGTGGCCGCGGGCAATAACAACTACGAGGCCTCCCTGGACACCCCCGGCAACTGCAGCGGGGTCATCACCGTGGCCGCGACCAACAAGGCCGGAGCCCGGGCCTCCTACAGCAACTTCGGGACCATCGTGGAACTCGCCGCGCCGGGCGGGGACACGGGCGCCGGCAACGGCGTCTACTCGACCTCCGACTCCGGAGCGAACAATCCGGCCGGCGATACTTATTCCTACCTCTACGGCACGAGCATGGCCGCCCCTCACGTGGCCGGGGTCGTCTCCCTAATGCTCTCGGCCGCGCCCAACCTGACTCCCGCCCAGGTGCTCTCCAAGCTCCAATCCTCGGCCCGGGCCTTTCCCACGGGGACCGGGCGGGACTGCACGGCCGCCACCTGCGGCTCCGGCATACTCGACGCGGCCGCCGCGGTCCGCTCCGCCGCCGCGCTTCCCGCCGCGCCCTCGGGGTTCTCCGCCTTCACCCTGGGGACTTCCTCGGCCCTCTGGACCTGGTCTCTCGCCGCCGACGCGACCTATTACGCGGTCTATCACGCCACCAACACATCGAGCCTCTTGGGGACCTCGACCGGGCCGTTCTTCCTGCGCGCCGGGCTCTCGCCCAACACCACCTACGGTCTCTTCGTGCGCGGGATCAACATCGCCGGAGACCCGGGAACCGGGGCGGCCTCCCCCTCCACCTCCACGCTCTCCCTTCCGCTCACGGGGACTTTGAGCGCGGTAGACATATCGAGTATCGGCGTCTCCTTCGCCCCGCTGCCCGCCTCCCCCTCCTCGTCGTCCGCCTCGGGCTATCTCCTCGAGCTATCCACCGCCCCGTCCTTCTCCGGCGCGATATTCTCAAGCCGCACCGCCTCCGTCGCGGCCGCCTCCCTGAGCGCCGCGGGGCTCTCCGAGTACACGACCTACTATCTGCGCCTGGCCTCCCTCAACTCCCTGGGGGGAGCGAACTTCTCGGCCGCGGGCTCCACCCTGACCCGCACCGCCCTGGTCGCGCCCGGGACCGGCGCGGTCTCCGGCGTGGGCGAGACCTCGCTCCAAGCAGCCTGGACCGCGGGGAACAACTCCGCCGGCCTGCAGTACACCCTCTTCGCCTCGACGGCCTCGGATTTCTCCGGGACGCTGGAGAGCTCCGCCACTTACGGGTTTTCCGCGCCGCTGGGCTCTCTCACGCCGGACACCACCTACCATCTCCGGGTCCGGGCGAGCGGGGGGCCCTTCACCTATCTGGGCTCCACCGTGACCTTGGCTTACCCTCCGGACCCGGGGTCCGCGGTTTTCCCGATGGTGTACGCCTCGAGCTTGAGCGTGGCCTGGTCCTCGGGAAGCAACGCTCAGGGAACCCGTTATTTGGCTGAACTCTCTTCGGGCGCGGCGTTCGCCTCCGGCCTCCTCTCCTCTTCCACCTACGGGACTTCCGCATCGTTCTCCGGACTCTGGCCCAATACCTCCTATTTTCTCCGGGTCTGGAGCCTCAACCGCTCGGGCTCCCCCAACGGTCCGGTCGCCGCGTCCTCCTCGACCCTGGCCCAGGCCCCTTCGGCTTCGGTCCAGTTCACGGTGCATGTGACGAGCATCTCCGCGTCGTTTGCGGCCTTTCCGGCCTCCCCCAGCTCGGCCTCCTGCTTCGGCTATCTCCTCGAAGCCTCCACGGATCCCGCCTTCCAAGGCGCGGTGGTTTCGAGCAAGACTTCAAACATCGCCCTTTCGACGCTGACCGCCTCCGGCCTCGACGCCTACGCCACCTATTACCTGCGCCTGGCCTCCCTCAACGAGAGGGGCGGGGCCGATTTCACCTCCCTAGGCTCCACGCTCACGCTCACCATGCTCGTGGCTCCGGGAACGGCGGCCCTCTCCGGAGTCTCGGCCACCGGCGTGCAGGCCAACTGGACGGCGGGGGGCAACCCCGCCGGCCTCCAGTACATCGCGCAGGCTTCGACCGCGCCGGACTTCAGTGGGGCTCTTTACAGTTCCTCCACCTACGCCGCCCTGGCCGTTTTCGATTCGCTCTGGGCGGACACGAGCTGGTATTTCCGGGTGCGCGCGGCGACCGGCCCCTTCGCCGTCCTGGGGAGCACGGTCACTCTCGCCTACACGCCGGAGGCCGGCTCCCCCACCTTCTCCTCGGTGTTCCTATCGAGCCTGAGCGTCTCGTGGTCCTCCGGGGGCAATTCCTCGGGGACGCTCTACCTGGCGGAACTCTCCTCGGTGGCCGCGTTCGCCGCCGGGGTCCAGTCCTCCTCCACGCTTAATCGCTCCGCCCTCTTTTCGGGCCTGGACTCGAATACCACCCATTATCTCCGCTTAAGAGCTTTCAACCGCGCGGGCTCTCCGAGCCCGCGGGTGGACTCCTCCTCTTCGACGCTGACCGCCGCCCCGCAAGCGGCCTCTCCCTCCTACATCCTGGGCTTCTCCTCCATCACCCTGCGCTGGACCCCGCTCCCCGGCTCTCCTTCGACGGCGACCTGCGAGGGGTACCAGGCCGAAGCCTCCACCGCCGCCGACTTCACGGGGAGGATACTCCATGAGGTCGCGTTCAGCTCGGCCGTTTCCCAGCTCGCCATCGGGAACCTGGACTACGGCACCGCCTATCATCTCCGGGTCGGCGCCCTCAACTGGAGCGGCGGGGCGAGCTACGTCTCCCTGGGCTCCACGCGGACGCTCGACGGGGCCGCGTCGAGCGCTCCGGTCACCAACCCCTCCGCG
>CAYWAR010000168.1:0-5938 GCA_964455765.1 uncultured Elusimicrobia bacterium | reverse complement strand
GGCCGCCGCCGGTTTCTTTGCGGACTTCTTCGACTTGGACATGGTGTCCCTCCTCTTCTGGATTCGGGCGGGGATGCCGCCCGTTGCGAAGGACAGGAGTACCTTCTTCCTCGGCCGACATCAAGCGCCCACCTACGACTGAGCCGGAATCGCAAAGGGCTGCGAAGGGGCAGGCATCAAGGGTCGGGGCTTCTTTCGATTCTTCACAGGGGACAGAAGCAATGTCTGGAACCGGGCTACCTGTTCCCGCTGATCCGCGATTTTGGCAATCAGCCGGAGGCGGCGCTCGGTGACCACGCTCCGATAGATGGAGGGGGGCATGGCCAGGATGTGCTGCTGGATCTCGGGGTCCAGGTCGGCCAGGCGCAACAGCCGCGTCAGGTGGCCGGGGTTGATCCCCGATTCCTTGGCCAGGGCCTCGCGGGTAAGGCTGAGGTCGGCGGCGAGGCGCGCCCGGAACTCGTGCGCCTGTCTCAGAATGCCCTGGATTCGAGGCGGTTTCGGGAGCCTTTTCGGGGCCTTCTCGCGGGCGTCCTGGAGGGCATTCCCAAACAGTATGCGGGTTTTTCCGTGTCGCCCCTTCAAAACGCCGCAATAAAACTCATCTACGAGCGAAACGCCGGGTTCCTCGCTGTCCAAGAATGGGGCGATTGTTGTCTGAACACCGCAGCCGATTTAGACAAGCATCAGCGGCCTTCGAGTCTTGCGGCGCATCCGCGCCGGCCTAGCTCGCGCTGTCGGTTTTCCGGCTCGCGAGGAGTCCGTGGAGGCCGCGCACGCCGACGATCCGGACCCCTTGATGGAGATACTCCTCCTTCCCGGCATAGACCAGCGCGGCTCCGCGGCTTTTGGGAAACACTTTGGCGTAATGGAGGAGACCCCTGAAGTAGTCGCTTGCGACCGTGGCTCCGGCTTTAATCTCGATGGGCAAGGCGCCGCTTCCGCGGCCGTATAACAGGTCCACCTCGTTGCCGACATTATCCCGGTAGAACGCCAATTGGCCGCGCTGCCCCCGATGGAGGCGGTGCTTGAGCGCTTCGGCCACCACGAGATTCTCGAACAAGCCGCCGCGGAGCGGATCTCGGGAGAGTTGCTTTTCGTTCTCCAGCCCCAGGAGGCTGCAGGCCAACCCCGTATCGTAGAAGTAAAGCTTGGGCGTTTTGACCAAGCGCTTGCGGACGTTGGCGTGGTGCGGCTCCAAGAGAAAGATGATGTACCCGGCTTGCAGCAATGTGATCCAGGCGCGCGCCGTGGTGTGCGACACGCCGGCGTCGCTGCCGAGCGAGTGAAGATTCAACAGCCCTCCGACCCGGCCGGCGCACAGCCGCACGAATCGCTCGAAAACGTTCAGGTCTTTCACGGACACCAGTTGGCGCAGATCCCGCTCGATGCAGGTTTCCATATAGTCGCCGTAGAATCTCGCGGGCTCCAATTTCTCTTTATGGAGACGCGGATAGAACCCGGCCAGCATCAGGCGATCGATCGAGCCGGTTTGGATTTCGCGCGGCAGTTCATCGAGGCTCAGGGGCAGCAGCTTCAAGACCGCCGTCCGCCCGGCCAAGGACTGGCTGACGCGCGTCATGACTTCGAATTGCTGGCTTCCAGTCAGGATGAATAAGCCGTTGCGGCGTTCGCCATCGACGATTTCCTGCAGATAGGACGCCAACTGCGGCGCGCGTTGAATTTCGTCGAGAATGGCCCCGTCCGGGATGTTCGCCAGGAACCCTCGCGGGTCTTCGGTCGCGAGTCTTCGCGTATCCGGATTCTCCAGATTGACATACGCCTTGCGCGGGAACGCTCCGCGGCATAGAGTCGTCTTCCCGCTCTGCCGCGGGCCGGTGATCGTCAGGACCGGATACCGTTTCGCCAGCGAAACGAGGATCGGCTCCAGCGTGCGCTTATACATAAGGTCAGGATAGCAGGAGTAATTACATTATGCAAGTATAACTTTCAAATTGTAAAATCATCGGCTGGGAGAACCGGCTCGAACCCTGGGGGGCCCGAAGCGGGGGGCGCGGTCTCGACCGACACCGCGCTCATCAAAGTTGCTAGGATACTTTGCCGCGCAAGACCGGCAGGAGAGCATGCCAGAACCCTGGGAAGACCCGAGCGAGCAGGCCCGCGACCTCCTGCGTTCGCTCTCGGGGAAATTCAAGGAGGGCGCCCGCTACCAGGAGAAGATCATCCTGGCTCTCGCGGCCTTGGCCGGGGCCATCGTGCTCTTCAGCTCCGTCTACACCGTGGAGCCCAGCGAGGAGGCGGTCATACTGCGCTTCGGGCGCTATGTCTCCACCGAGTCCCCGGGCCTGCATTTCAAGGTCCCCTTCCTCGATCAGGCCATCAAGGTCAAGACCAAGATCATCCTCCAGGAGGAGTTCGGCTTCCGATCCTCCGGGCGGGGCGAGGACGGCGACCGGGCCCTGCGCGATGAGTCCCTGACCCTGACCGGCGACCTCAACGTGGGCGACGTGGAGTGGATCGTGCAGTATCAGATCTCCGATCCCAAGAAATTCCTCTTCAGCACCCGCGAGGTGCTAAAGAACCTGCGCGACGTGTCCCAGTCCATGATGCGCCGGGTGGTCGGCGACCGCACGGTCAACGAGGTGCTCACCACCGGCCGCGTGGAGATCGCCGACGAGGCCCAGCGCCTGACCCAGGAGGTGCTCGACCGCTACGACATCGGCCTGCGCATCGTCACGGTCAAGCTCCAGAACGTCAATCCCCCGGAGCCGGTCAAGCCCGCCTTCAACGAGGTCAACGCGGCCAAGCAGGAGCAGGAGCAGGCCATCAACCAGGCCGAGCGGGAGTACAACAAGGTCATCCCGGAGGCCCGCGGGAAGGCGGAGCAGGCGGTCCGGGACGCCCAGGGCTACGCCACGGCCGCGGTCAACCGGGCCGAGGGCGACGCGGCGCGCTTCCGTTCCATGCTCGCGGCCTACCGCACCGCGCCGAGCGTCACCCGCACGCGGCTCTATCTGGAGGCCATGGAGGAGCTCTATGGCCGTTTCAAGGCCCTGACCATCGTGGACAAGGGAGTGCAGGGCGTCCTTCCGGTATTCCCCAATAAGGCCCATCCGGCTCCGGCCGGGGAGGCGCCATGAAGCCGGAAATACCTCTCGCGCGCATCGCCGGGGGCATCCTGGCCTTGATCCTATTGAACGCCTCGGTCTACACGCTCCCGGAGTGGCAGCAGGCCGTGCTCACCCAGTTCGGCCGTCCGGTCGGCTCCGCGGTGACGCGGGCCGGCCTGCATTTCAAGCTCCCGCTCATCCAGAAGGTGCACCGCCTCGACAAACGCATCCTCAACTGGGACGGGGACCCCAACCAGATCCCTACCAAGGACAAGAAGTACATCTGGGTGGACACCACGGCCCGCTGGCGCATCGCCGACCCTCTCCTCTTCATCCAGACCGTGCAGACCGAGGACGCGGCCGTGCGGCGCCTCAACGGGATACTCGATTCGGCCGCGCGCGATACGATCTCCAACAATAACCTCGTGGAGGCGGTGCGCAACTCCAATTCCCTGCTCGCCAAGATCAAGGCGAAGCTGGAGGCGCAGAAGAAGAGCGAAGTCCTGCCCGGAGCCGAGGAAGAGGAAGTCACCGGCGAGATCGAGCCCGTCACGGTGGGCCGGGAAGTGCTCAGCGCCATCATCATCGAGAAGGCCAAGCTGGGCCTCAAGGAGTTCGGCGTGGAGCTCATCGACGTCCAGCTGCGGCGCATCTCCTATGAGTCGAGCGTGGAGGCCAAGGTCTACGACCGCATGATCTCCGAGCGCCAGCGCATCGCGCAGAAGATACGCTCCGTGGGCCTGGGGGAGCAATCCAAGATCCAAGGCAAGATCAACAAGGACCTCCAGGAGATACAGTCCGAGGCGTATCGCAAGGCCCAGGCCATCCGGGGCGAAGGGGAAGGGAAGGCCATCCGCATCTACGCCCAGGCCATGAACTCCGACCCGGAGTTCTACGAATTCATCCGGACGCTGGAAGCCTACAAAAAAGGCATTCCCCAGGACAGCACGCTCATCCTCTCCACCGAGAACAAGTTCCTGGAACTCTTCCGCAAGCGCTGAAACCTCTCCGGCCTCGACAGGGAATGGATCGAGAATCGGCTCTTAAAGGCTGGAACATCGACCTCAAGCGGGTCTACGCGGGAGTTTTGGGGGACGGAAAGGAACCCCAGCCCGGGGTGGGCTGCCGCCTGTGGGAATCTCCGGAGGGGGATACCGCCGCGCTCCTCTATGACATCATCGAGGTGGGGGTCTCCAAAGAGATCGGCCGCCTGGCCCTCTTCCGCCGCAAAGCGGACCCGGAGCTGGCGTTCGATTTTCCCTTCCTCCGCTGCTGGTATCTATATGAATCAGGGGTGCAATTCGGGCGCAACGGGCTGCTTTTCGTCCACCGCTTCACGGACGGCGCGAGACTGGGCGTCAAGGTATGCGCCTTGGACCCATCGGCCGGTCGATTCGCGCTCATCGACTCGCTCCCGGAATTCTTCTACGACATACGCCCGGTGGAAGGGACGCGCTGCGCGTTTCGAAGGATGTCCCAGGATGCCCCCGCCGAGGAAGTGCTCGTGGACATGGAAAAGCAGGATTGGAGAAAGCTGCGCTCTTGGAGCGATTTTCAACAGGATGCCCCCATGCCCGTGAGGCTGATGTCGGCCGCGGTCAACATCCTAAGGCGCATCCTCTTGTGAAAAAAGACCATCCCGGAAACCCGGAGGAGGCCCTGCGGCGGCATTGGGGCTATGACTCATTCAAACCCCTGCAGAGGGAGGCGGTGGAGGCGGCATTGGCCGGGCGCGACAGCTTGGTGGTGCTCCCCACGGGCGGGGGCAAGAGCCTCTGCTACCAGCTTCCCGCGGCCATGGGCCGGGGGCTCGCGCTGGTGGTCGCCCCCCTCATAGCGCTCATGGACGACCAGGTCGCGGCGGCCAAAGAGGCGGGCCTGGCCGCGGACGCGCTCCACTCGAACCTGGAGACCCAGGAGCGCGGCGAGGCCTACCGGCGGCTGGCCGCGGGCAAGGTCGACCTGCTCTATGTGAGCCCGGAGCGCCTCTTAGTCGGCGACCTGCTCGAAGACATCGCGCCCAGGCTCATCTTGATCGCGGTCGATGAGGCGCACTGCGTCTCGCACTGGGGCCATGAGTTCCGGCCCGAATACCGCCGGCTCTCCGAGGCGCTCCAGCGCTTTCCGAAAGCCGCGCGCATGGCCTTGACCGCCACGGCCACGCCCGCGGTGCAGGAGGACATCTGCGCCCAGCTCGCCCTGCGCGAGCCCGCGCACCTCATCGGCCATCCCGACCGGCCGAACCTGGTCTATCGCGCCTTCGCGCGGCGCGAGCAGGCGGCGCAAGTGCTCGAAGTCGTGCGGCGCCACCCGGGCGAGGGCGGAATCGTCTACGCCCAGACGCGCAAGGACGTCGAGCGCCTGGCCGCCGGACTCGAGCGCGCGGGGGTCTCTTGCGCGCCCTATCACGCGGGACTGGACGCCGAACGCAGGCGCAAGGCCCAGGAGGGCTTCGTCAACGAGCGGCTGGATGTGATCGTGGCCACCATCGCCTTCGGCATGGGCATCGACCGCTCCAACGTCCGCTTCGTCATCCACGCCAATACGCCGCGCTCGGTGGAGCATTACCAGCAGGAGTCGGGCCGCGCGGGCAGGGACGGCCTGAGCGCCGACTGCGTCCTCCTCTTCGCGGCCTCGGACCTGGCCGCGCACCGGGGCCTGGCGATGAAGGACGGGTTGCTCCCGCCCGAGCGGCAGAAGGCGCTGGAGCGGCAGTTGAGAGAGATCGGGCGGTACGCGGTGTCGCCTGTGTGCAGGCATAAACTGCTGACGGAACATTTTGGGGCGGTATACCCCCCCGCCTGGGGGGGCCCCCCCCCCCGCGGGGGGGGGCCCGGGGGGGCGGCGGGGGGGGCCCGGGGCCCCGG
>CAYWAR010000167.1:0-6049 GCA_964455765.1 uncultured Elusimicrobia bacterium | reverse complement strand
GCCTTCGCGGCCATGCTCGGCGCCTCGGCCCTGCTCTGGGCCCTGCGGCGCTACTTCCACCTGCACGCGGGCCAGGTCTTCCTGGTCTGCGCCGCCATGACCCTGGCCGTGGCCGCCTACATCATCGCCCTGCTCCCCGATTTCCTCCTGCGCCTGCTCCTCTATCCCATCGCCAACCTCCTCTACCGCATCCGGGTGGAGGGGCGCGATAGCCTTCCCTTGGAGGGCGGAGTCCTGCTCGTGAGCAACCATGTCTCCTTCATAGACGCCTTCCTCATCGCCGCGGCCTCCCCCCGCCTGGTCCGCTTCCTCATGTTCCGCAGATACTACGACCTTCCCGTCCTCCACCATTTCTTCAAGGCCATGGGCTGCGTCCCGATCTCGGAGGCCGACAGCCCCAAGACGCTTCTGCGCTCCTTCGACGCGGCCAAGGACGCACTGCGCGCGGGCGAGCTCGTCTGCATATTCGCGGAAGGCGAGATCACCCGCCACGGGCAACTGCTCCGCTTCAAGAAAGGCTTCGAGCGCATAGTCGACGGCCTTCAGGTCCCGGTGGTGCCCGTGCATCTCGACCGCGTCTGGGGGAGCATCTTCAGCTTCGAGGGAGGACGCGTCCTGCTCAAGCGGCCCCGGAGCATCCCTTACCCGGTCACCGTCAGCTTCGGCAAGCCCTTGGGCGCGGACTCCAAGGCCTTCGAGGTCCGCCAAGCCATCTTGGAGCTGGGATCGGACGCCTTCCGCCATCGCCTCGAGGAGCGCCGCGCGCTGGGGCCCTCGTTCTTCCAGGAGGCCCGCCGCCATCCCCTGCGCTTCGCCATGGCCGACTCGAGCGGGACGCGGCTCAGCTACGGAGCCATGCTGGTCAAAGCCCTGCTTTTGGGAAGAGCTCTCGACGACGGCACGGAGAACGTCGGCATATTCCTTCCCCCCTCGGCGGGCGCGGCCTTGGCCAACTGGGGGCTCATCCTCATGGGCCGCGTCCCGGTCAATCTGAATTACACCAGCTCCCGCGAGGTCGTGGCGCATTGCGTGAAAGCCGCGGGCATCCGGAAGATCGTCACCTCCAAGCTCGTCCTCCACAAGCTCGGCTGGGAGCCCCTGCCGGAGATGGTCTACATCGAGGAGATCGCCCGAGGCATATCGAAGCCGGCCGCGCTCTGGACCGGGCTCGTGGCCTTCCTCCTGCCCGGCCCCCTCGCCGAGCGGCTGCTCATCCCCGCCGCGAGAGTCCCCCTGGAGAGCGTCGCGACCATCATCTTCACCAGCGGGTCCACGGGCATGCCCAAGGGGGTCCTGCTCACGCACGCCAACCTGCTCTCCAACATCGAGGCCCTGGCCCAGCTCTATCAGATACGGCCCGAGGACCGGATACTGGGGGCTCTCCCCTTCTTCCACTCCTTCGGCTTCACGGCCACTCTGCTCTTCCCCCCGGCCTGCGGTTTCGGAGTGGTCTATCATTACAATCCTCTCGACGCCAAGGGCATCGGCGAGCTCATCGAGAAGCACGCGGCCACCTTCCTCCTGGGGACCCCGACCTTCCTCCAGGCCTATCTCCGCCGCGTCGAGCCCCGTCAACTGAAGTCCCTGCGCTGCGTCGTCGTGGGAGCGGAGAAGCTCCGCGAGGACCTGGCCAAGGCCTTCGAGGAGAAGTTCGGCCTCGCCCCGCTGGAGGGCTACGGCTGCACGGAGCTCTCGCCCGTGGCCGCGGCCAACATCCAGGACGTCGATCGGACCGGGGTGCGCCAGCGCGGGACCAAGGCCGGGACCGTGGGCCAGCCCCTGCCGGGCGTGCTCATGCGCGTGGTGCACCCGGACACCGGAGCGGTCCTTGCGCCCGGCGAGCCGGGCCTGCTCCTCGTCAAGGGGCCCAATGTGATGAAGGGCTACCTGGGCGACCCGGAGAAGACGGCCTCCGTGCTGCGCGAGGGGTATTATGTCACCGGGGACATCGCCTCCATCGACCTCGACGGCTTCGTCTCCATCACCGACCGTTTGAGCCGCTTCAGCAAGATCGGCGGGGAGATGGTGCCTCACGTTCGCCTGGAGGAGAAGCTCCACGAGTTGGCCGCCTTGGCGGAGCAGACCTTCGTCGTGACCGCGGTGCCCGATGAGAAGCGCGGGGAGCGTCTCGTGGTCCTCCACAAGGGCTACGGCGAGGTCCCAGCCCTGCTCAAGAAGCTCAATGAATCCGGCGTGCCCAAGCTCTGGCTCCCGGATAAGGACCGTTTCCACGAGGTGGCCGAGATCCCGGTGCTGGGCACGGGGAAACTCGACATGCAGAAGATCAAAGCGATGGCGCGACAAATGGAGAACTTATGATAGACATCCATGTTCACATGGCGGCGCTTCCCACCAAGGCCAACCGATGCCTTCTGTCGAAGCGGATGCTCAAGAGCCCCCTGGCCAAGTTCATCGCCTGGCAGCAGGGGCTTCCGCTCGACGACGCGGAGACCGCCAACCGCCTCTATCTGGAGCGCCTCGACTCCGAGCTCTCCGCCTCGAAGACGGTCAGCCAGGCCGTGCTCCTCGCCATGGACGGGGTCTACGGCGCCAACGGGATGCTCGACGAAGCCCGGACCGACTTCCTCATCGCCAACGACTGCGTGCTCGACGCCGCGGAGGAGAACCCCCGCTTCCTGGCCGGGGTCTCCATCAACCCCAACCGCTGCGACTACCTCGAGGAGCTCATCCGCTGCGCCTCCCGCGGGGCCTCCCTGGTCAAGGTGCTCCCCAACGCGCAGGTCTTCGACCCGGCCGACAAGCGCCACAAGGAGTTCTACCGGACCCTGGGAAAACTCCACCTGCCCCTGCTCTCGCATGTGGGCTTCGAATTCAGCCTCATCGGCCAGGACCAGTCCCTGGGAGACCCCCAGCGGCTTTGCCGGGCGCTCGATGAGGGCGTCACCGTCATCGCGGCCCACGGCTGCTCCACCGGCCTGTTCTTCATGGAACGCCACTTCGAGGTGATGCTCGACCTCGTCAAACGCTACAAGAACTTCTACATGGACACCTCCGCCCTCACCCTGCCCAACCGCGTCGGCGCCCTCTTGAGGCTGCGCAAGCACCCGGAGGTCTTCGAGCGCCTGCTCTTCGGCACGGATTATCCCCTGCCCTGCTGCGCCTATCCCGCCCTCCTCGCCTCCCCCGGAGCCTATCTCCAGGCGCGGAGGGCGGATAACCGCTTCGACCGTCAGCGGAGCACGCTCTGTGCGCTCGGCCTGGGCGAGGGCAAGGACGCCTCCCAGCTCCTTCCGCGCATCCAATGACGGCGAGGGCGAATTGAGCGCGTGGCATGACGCCCTCGCCCGCCTCTGCTGCACGCTCTTCTTCGAGCGCGTAGTCTTGCGCCATGGGGAGCGGGTCCCCTGTGAGGGACCCGTGCTTTTCCTCGGCCTCCATCGCAACGGCGCCGTGGACGGCTTCGTCTACAACACCCTTCTGCCCGGAGCCGTGTTCCTCCTGTCATCTCAACTGCGCCGAAGCCTCCTCGGCCGCCTCTTCTTCACCGGCATCGAGGTGCGCAGGGCCAAGGACGCCGGCGAGGGGCCCGACGCCGTCCGGGCGCTCGAACTCTGCGCGCGGACCATCGAGGCCGGAGGCCGCCTCTTCCTCTTCCCCGAAGGCACCAGCAGCCTCGGACCGAGACACCTTCCCTTCCACAGCGGTCCGGCGCGCCTGCTTCATTCCCTCCAAGGCTCCGGAGTCCGCGTCACCGTGGTCCCGCTCTCCATCCTCTACGACAGCCCCCGGCGCTGGCGGAGTTCCGTGGAAGTGGTCGTTGGAGAGCCCTTCGAGACCGGAGGCCCCCCGGAAGACCTCAACAGCCTGAGAAAGAAGGTCTCGGATTCGCTCGAGGCCGCGGCCTTCGAGTTCGACTCCGCGCAGGACCAGGAATCCCTCCAGAGCCTGGCCGCGCTCCTTTGCCGGGACGGCACCTTGCCGTATTCCGAGGCCCTGCGCTCCCTGACGCTCGGCCTCCCCGCCGAACGCCTGTCGCGATGGGACTCCTTGCGCGCAGAGGCCTCCTCTTGCGGGGTCCTCTTCCACAAGGGAGCCCCGGCCTGGGAGGACCCTTCCTCCGGGCCCCGCCTGCGCCTGGCGCTGCTGGCCCTTCCTGCCGCGCTGGCCGCGGCTTTGAACCTGCCGCCCTTGCTCGCCGGCGCCTGGGCGGGCCGCCGCTTCCCGGACGGGCCCAATGTCGTCGCGTTATGGAAGATCCTCGTCGGCGTCCCGGCCTTCGCCGCCTGGGCACTGCTCCTGGGCGCGGCGGCGCTCATCGCCGGACGGGCGGACCTCTTCATCCTTTACTCCCTGGCCACGGCCGTCGGCCTGCATTGCTTCGCCCCGGCGCACAAGTCCGCGGCGGCCTTCTGGAACGCCCTTTTCCATCGTTCCCTGATGGAGCGCGTCGAAGGATTCCGGATGGATCTCTTCCAGAGCGGCGCGGCCCGAAGCGAGGCGGCGTGAGGCTCCTCCTCCACGAATGGGTGTTCGGTGCCTATCTGGTCCTCTCCTGGCTCTTCTTCAGCGTCCGTCTCGGCCCCCTCTCGCCCGCGGCCCTCCTCTTCCCCTGCCTCCTCTGCATCGATGCCGCGCTCATCGCCGCCTGCCGCAGGAAGCCCGACGCCCGGCGCTGGACGCTGCGCCTGCTTTTCCACCCGCTCGCCATGAACGCCTGCTATCTCCTCATGGGCCCCGCGGTCGCGGCCGCGACGCCCTGGATGGCCGACGATCTGCTCCAGCGCGCCGACCTGATCCTCGTCGGCGGGAACCTCAGCCTGCGCATCCAGCCTCTCATCCGGCCCTGGCTGAGCGACCTCATGAGCCTCTGCTATGTCCTCTTCCTCCCGTATCTGGCCTTCAGCATGATCCGCCATCTGGCCGGGGACCTGCGGACCGCCGTCCGTTTCTTCACCGGGCTCTTCGTGCTCTACGGCATCGGCTTTTTGGGCTACACCTTCATCCCGGCCCTGGGCCCCTACCTAGCCATGGCCGGGGAGTTCCATGTCCCCCTGGAAGGCGGCTGGCCCTCCCGGCTCAACGCCTGGGTGGTTGGGACCGGGAGCAACCGCGTCGACGTATTCCCCAGCCTCCACTGCGCGGGCTCGGGCTATCTCCTCCTCTTCGACCGGAAGCACAAGCCCTGGCGCTACCGCCTCTATCTCCTGCCCTGCGCCGGCCTATGGCTGTCCACCATTTATCTGCGCTATCATTACTTCGTGGACATGCTCTTCGGAGCCGCGCTCGCCGCCCTCTGCTTGCGGTTGGCTTCGTCAGCCGAAGTCCCGGAACACCCTAACGGAAGGTCCTCATGACACGGCGACGGGCCCCTGGAACGAGCATCCTCCCGCGGGGAGGACGCTGACATATCTTCTCGACTTCACCGACCCTCTGGCGTGCGACCCCTCGCGCACCGGAGGGAAGGGGGCGAACCTCGCTCTCCTCACCCAGAGGGGCTTCCCGGTGCCTCCCGGGACCGTGATCGTCCTGCGCGCGTACCGCGACTTCATCCGCCCCGCGGCCAGGCTCATCGAATCGGCGCGCTCCTTCCCTTTCGATGATCCCGCGGCCCTGCGAGAACATACGCTCAAGCTCCAGGAGGCGCTCGGCGACCTGCGCCTGCCCAACGCCTTGGCCTCCGAGCTCGACGGCTTCCTCCGGCGGGAGAGCCCCGGCCACGCCTACTCCGTCCGTTCCTCCTCCTCCCTGGAGGACATGGCCCAGGCCGCGTTCGCGGGCCAGCATGAGACCTTCCTCAACTGCTCGACGCTCCGGGACATCCTCGAGAAGACGCGCCTCTGCTATCTCTCCCTCTGGTCCGACCGCGCCGCGGCCTACCGCCATAAGCAGGGGCTCGATCACGCGGCGGCGGAGATGGCCGTGGTGGTCCAGCGCATGGCGCGGGCCGACGCGGCCGGGGTGGGATTTAGCGTGAACCCGGTGAGCGGGGACCTCCAAGAGCTCGTCTTCGACGCCAATTTCGGCCTGGGGGAGTCGGTGGTCTCCGGAGAATCCGAGGTGGACCATTTTCTCGTCGACAAGAAGACCC
>CAYWAR010000166.1:0-6078 GCA_964455765.1 uncultured Elusimicrobia bacterium | reverse complement strand
ATGTAAACGTCTGACCCCAGTTATCTTATTCAGGGCGGTCCCGGGATAGTAGTGCGTTAATATCTCCGCGTGGGTCTGCCCGGCTTGCGCCCGGCCCGCGGCTCCGACTTGGCAAAGGCCCACGCCGTGGCCCCAGCCCCCCCCGTGCAGGTAGAACTCCGCCGGACGGGTCCCGGCATAGGTCTCGGTCTCCAGGATAAACATCGTGCTGCGCACCGCTCCGGGGCCCATCACTCCCCGGATGAGGTGTTCCCGGTCTAGAGTAAGCTTGCCCTGCGTGCCCGAGAACTCGATGCGGGCGGCATTGCCGGCGGCGCTGCGGCCCAGGATGCGCACCGAGGCCAGTTCTCCCACCTTCACCGTGCGGTTGACCTGCTCGGCCAGGGCCTTGGCCGAGAGGATGCGCGTCCAGCGGTAGTGGGAGGGATGCATGAACCTGGGCGCGTTGCAAAAGGCCTTGGGGCGGCTCTTGAGCCACAGCTCCAGCTCCCAAGGGCTTTTCGGGCGCGCTGGGGGCCCGTCCTCGTCGGGGAGGCCCTGGAGATAGGGTTCGCGCCCCCAGCCCGAGAGCTCGGCGGAGGCTTGGCCGTGGCCGCCGCAATTGGAGGAATAAGGCGTTTGGGCCCGGCGGCCCCGGTGGGTGAGAACCAGGCCGCGCGTCGCGTCCACGGCCGCCCGCCCGATCGCGGTCTCGGCGCGCACGCCGTGGTAGACCTGGCAATGCTGGCCGTCGCAGAGGTCGTAGCCCTCTTTGCGGTGGCCCTTGAGGACTTCCTTGGAATACAGGGCCTGGCTGCGCGCCACCACGGCCTGGGCCTTGAGCGCCTCGGAGGGGAACTGGCTGGGCATCTCCTTGTTGATGACCCCATACAGGTAGTCCTCCAGGCCGATGGCGTTGATGAGCTGGAAGCCGCCCTTGCCCGCGGCCCGGAGTTCCACCGTCCCTTTCAACTGCTTGTCGCTGACGCTTTCCCAGGCCGTGCCGTGGTCGGTGCGCAGGCTTCGGAAGATGAGCGAGCCGGAGGGGGCGCCGGGCCTCAGCGCGATGGCCCGCTTGAACTTCAGGCGCACGGTCCCCCCCTCATCGATGATCTCGAAGCCCGGGCCCTTGCCCGAGGAGCGGCGGGCGGTCCACACCTCCTCGGCCGGACCGGCGAAGAGCTTCCTCCCTTTCTCCGGATCCAGCACCTCGAAGGGGCCCGTCGAGAGGAAGGCCGCGGCCTGCCTCAGAGCGGGTCTGCCGGAGATCGTGGCGCCCACCGCGATCCGGACCACGGGCATGCCCCGTCCCGGGGCCGCCGGAGTCACGGGAAGCGGCCTTTCCAGGCGGCGGGGCGGGATGATCTCCTGGGGCTTGCGGGTGAGCAGCGGGCCCAGGCGTCTGGCTTCCCCCCTCGCCACCGCGTTGGAAGGGTCCACGTCCAGGGCTTTCTGGAAATGCTGCCAGGCCTTGTCCGGGAAGCCCTGGCGAGAATAGAGAGACCCGAGCACCAAGTGAAGTTCCGAGTATAGGGGGTCGGTGCGCAGGGCCCGATGATAGGAAGAGGCGGCCTGCTGGAGGTCCCCGCGCGCCTCCAGGGCGCGGCCCAGGAGCGCGTGCGCCAGCGTGAAGTCAGGGCTTGAGGCGGCGAGTTCGGTGAGCGTGCGTATGGCCGAGTCGCGCCGGCCCTGGGCCAGTTCCACGCGCGCCCTGCCCAGCAAGGCCTCTTCCAGGCCGGGCTTGAGCCGGAGCGCGGCGGAGAAGGCGCTCTCCGCGGCCTCCTCCCGGTCGGAGCGCAAGGCCGCCCAGCCCAGGGCGGTCCGCACCTCCGCGTCGGTCGGGAGCAGGCCTGCGGCCCTTTGAAGATGACGGAAGGAGGAGTCCATCTCGCCCAGGTCCCTGCGCACCATGGCCGCGTCGAGCAAGGGAGCCGCCTGCGAGGATTTCAACACCGCCGCCTCGTATGCCGAGGCGGACTCCGGGAGGAGTCCCAGGTGATAGAGGGTCAGTCCGCACCCCTTGAGCTTTTCCGCGTCCAGACCGGGCAATGCGGCCGGAGCGCAGGCTCCCGGGACGGCCGGGGGCTTCGCGGCGGGCGTCTTGCGTGCCGGGGCGAGGGAGCGGGCCCGTTTTGAGGAGGCGGCCGACTTCCGCTTGTGCGCCGGAGCGGCGAAGGCAGGAATGGATGATATGGCCGCTGAAAGGGAGAGGAGGCTCAATAGTCGGATTGCGCGCTCGGCCGTGGCCATGACCCCTGATTTTAGCAATTAGCCTGGGTCGGCTCCCGAAGGCTTCGTCCCTCCCGGCGGCCGCTCCTAAGGAATCCGGGCCCATGGGCCCAGAACAGCTTGGGTCCCCCGTGCCTTGTCGTTCTGGGCCCTTCGGGTGTATCGTGTGTTCCGCCGTCACGAGGGATATCGGACGCATGGAGGATGCATGAAGTCGATCGTATCCGCGCTTTTCGCCGTTTCCGCGGCCCTGGCCTTGGCTCTGCCCTCGCCCGCGGCACAGCCGTCCTTTGACCAGGGAGTCGACATCCATGCCGTTCTCGGCGAGCTCAAGGAGTCGGCCAAGGAAGATAGGACCGAGGTCAAGGGAGTCGCCGCCAAGAATCGCACCGAGTCGGACTGCGTCGTATTCTCTTTCACGCCGGAGGAGCCCACCCTCTCGGACTCCGTCCTGCTGGAGAGCCGCGTATATGAACAGCGCTGCTACCCCACCGGGGATCGAGGGCAGAGCTGCCATGAGGAATGGGTCCGCACCGAGCGGCGCCGGATCCGCATGCAGATACTCGACCGCGGTCCCATGCTCCCCTGGGAGCGGGACGTCTTCCGCGTCTGTCTCGACGGCCACTGGCTCGACGCCCGGGTCCTCGACGCCTCCCACGAGTATGCTCTCCGCCTACCAGGAAGCTGGAGCGGCGGGACCATCGAGGCCAAGGCCGGAGCCAAGACCCCGGCCAATCCGGACCCGGCCGGCATCCGGGTCGAATCCTTCTCCTTCGAGGCGGCTTCCAAGGGCTTCGAGCTCGCGCTCAAGGACCGCTGGGCCTCCTATTACGCCGGGGAGGCCACTGCGCTCTCCCTGACCCTCAAGCGCGAGAGGGCCGGCTGGTTCGACGACACGCTCCTAGAAAAGGAACTCTCGCTCCCAGCGGCCGAGGCCTACCGGGTGCGATTTTCCGACTTCGCCTCCGAGTTCAGCAAGCCGCTCGAGCCAGGGAAGAACTACTATATCCAGTGGAAGTTCAAGCGGGTGGGAGCGGTTTCCCGGCCCTCCTGGCAGAAGCAGAAGGAGACCCCGACGGCCGCCTTTCCGGGCGCCGAGTTCCTGAGAGCCGCCGGGCTCAGGATATGCACGCTGAGCGGCATCTCCGGGTCCGAGTGCGTCTATGCCTGTCCCGACGGCGAGACGCTCCGCCGCCCCATGGAGCGCCCAGACCCCGCCGACCCCTATCAAAGCCCGGTCATCGCCTGCCCCCAACTCATCGTCCCGTTTTAGGGGTCAGACGTTGACTTTCGGACCTAATCCGGCCCGAGCGACGATCGGGGTCCCTCCTCGCGTATCATCCAAGCCCGCATGAGAGCGGAGCAGTAACCTCGAAGCCCCGGAATTCGTAATGTGCAGCGTTTCCGCGATTTCTCCGATACGGTAGCCTGCTGCCGCGGCTCTCCCTGCGAAAAGCCGGCGGGCACTGCACACGTCCCTGGTTCGTGAGGCGCTGGTCAGCGCATCGAGGTCGATGCCCGAGGCGTTGCGGATTTCCTTGAGGATCGAATCGATCGTCGGACGAGAATTGCGGCTCGGTGGGAATTCCTTGGCCGGTCCTGGTGCTGGGCGGCTATCGGAGAGCGGCAAGGGTCCGTTCTCCGCTTCCGATTCGCCGAGGACAAATTCCCGGAAGGATTCCGATCCGGAATTGTGCCCCGACTGGAACATCGACAATGGCCATTCCGTGTCGGTGATCCCGCCTTTCCTCGGATCCATGAATTCGGCATAGCTCGACCAAGCCCAATCTTCCGGGCGCATGACAAGACCTGCTTTGACAGGGTTGATATGGATGTACCGTAATAGCCACCGAAAATAAGCGTCGTTATCGCAAGGGAGGGATTTGAATCGGCCTTGGAAGACATGCCCTGAACGCCGGTATTTCAAGTTGAACCGGATCGACCAAGTCGCCAATATGCGCTGCATAACCCTTGAGAGGGGAACCGTACCCACCCGGATCAGAAAGTGGGCATGGTTTTTCATCAGGCAGTAGGCGTACAAACGGAAGTCCGCGGTCCGCTTGACCTTCGCGATAACGGCCCGGAGTCCGTCCAGGTCGTTGGGGTCGGCGACGATCGCTTGGCCGCCGTTGCCGCGGCTCATTACATGGTGGATCGTTCCCGGAACGTGGATTCGAGTTGGTCTAGCCATGCCTCTAGTACGGATGAGGTTGGAAAAAGTTCCCTCACTCCCCCCGAGAGCGCCGCCCCGGGGGAATGGGTCCGAAAGTCAACGTCTGACCCCTAGAGGAGGAAGAGCATCTCTCGGTATTTGGGGAGGGGCCAGAGGGCGTGCTCGACGACTTCTTCGGTGCGGTCGCAGGCCGAGCGCAGGACTTCCAGGGCTTCCACGCCCTTGGAGGCGAGGAATTTGCCCCGCTTGGCGAGGTCGTTTTTCGAGAGAGATTCCGCGAGCGTCTCATCGACGCGGACGACTCCCGCGTAGACCTCCTCCAAGAGCGCTCCCAGGTCCGCCGTCCGGGCGTGGAGGGCCTTCCCGCCGCCCTTGGACGCGGAGTCCAGCCGCGCCGCGGCGGACCCGAGCGTCTCGATCTGCCGGGCCAGGGCCGGAGCCACGCAGGTGACGGCGAGTTCCTTGAGGAGCTTGAGCTCGATCTCCTTGGTCTTCACATAGGCCTCGAGCTTGATCTCGTACTTGGCGTGGAGCTCCTCCTTGCAGAGGATCTTGTATTTCTCGAAGAGAGCGGCGGTATCCTTCTCCAGGAAGGTCGCCAGGGACTCCGGCGTGTCCTTGGCGTTGGGCAGGCCCCGCTTGGCGGCTTCCTTGTGCCACTCCTCCGAGTAGCCGTTGCCTTCGAAACGGACCCGCTTGGTCTCCTTGACGATCTCGCGCACGACGGCCAGGGCCTTGGCCGTGATGTCGGTCTCCGCGGAGGAGGCGTTGGCCACGCCCTTCTTCTCGAGTTTGGAGAGCACCAAGTCCAGGCCGTAGGTTACCAGCAGGCTGAAGGCCGTGGCGGGCTCGGAGCAGTTCTGCGCGGCTCCCACCGCGCGGAACTCGAACTTGTTGCCCGTGAAGGCGATGGGCGAGGTGCGGTTGCGGTCCGAGTTGTCCAGGGCGATGGCCGGCAGTCGCTTGAGGCCGTAATCCATGGCTGCCTTGACGCTCTCGAAATCCTTGCCCCCCTTCTCGAGCTCCTGGAGCAGGCGGTCGAGGTACTCGCCGAGGTACACGGACATGATGGCCGGAGGAGCCTCGTTGGCGCCCAGGCGGTGGTCGTTGCCCGCGTCCGCCACCGAAGCGCGCAGGAGCGCCCCGTACTTGTCCACTCCCGCCAGGATGGCGGAGAGGAAGACGAGGAACTGCACGTTCCTCTTCGGCGCCGCTCCACCCGGCTCGAGCAGGTTGTTCCCGTCGGAATCCGCCAGGGAGAAGTTGAGGTGCTTGCCGCTCCCGTTGATCCCGGCGAAGGGCTTTTCGTGCAGAAGGAGGACGAAGCCGTGGTCCTCGGCGGTCTTGCGCATGATCTCCATCATCTGGAGGTTGTGGTCCACCGCCAGGTTCGCTTCCTCATAGAGAGGCGCGATCTCGAACTGGTTGGGGGCCACCTCGTTGTGGCGGGTCTTGGCCGGGATGCCGCGGGCCAAGAGGGCGGTGTCGAGGTCCGTCATGAAGTCCACCACCTTGGGCTTGATGGAGCCGAAGTAATGGTCCTCCATCTGCTGATGCTTGGCCGAGGCCGCGCCGAAGAGGGTGCGCCCGGTGTAGATGAGGTCGGGGCGGCGGTTGTAGAAGTCCCTGGCGACCAGGAAGTACTCCTGCTCCGGGCCGATGGTGGCGCGCACATGCTTGGCCGTGCGGTTGCCGAA
>CAYWAR010000165.1:0-6082 GCA_964455765.1 uncultured Elusimicrobia bacterium | reverse complement strand
CCCGGAAACCGCTTGGACCTCTTGGCCGAGTTCCGCAAGACGCCCGCTCTCCTGAGATTCATGGAATTGGAGCAATGGCTCGGCGACAGGGTGGGCGTGAAGGTCGACCTCATCGTCAAAGCCGCTCTTGCCCCGGCGGCCGCCCGCCGCATCCTCAAGGAAATCAGGCCCCTCTAAACCTAGGCCTTGAAAATACAACCTATCTGGATTATAATCTAGATAGGAATGCGCAACGCACAAAGTGCGCTGCGCGTTTCCAAGGAGCGTCTATGACCACCGTGGGCCTCTTCGAGGCGAAACAGCATCTCTCGGAACTCGTGGAGCGGGCGAGAAAAGGCGAGAACATCGCCCTGACCAAGCGGGGCGTGGTCGTCGCGCGCCTTGTCCCGGCCGAGAGCCCGGGCGGCATGGAGGAGATCGTAGAGTCGATCCGCGCGAACCGGCGCGGCATCCGCCTCGGCTCCCTGTCCCTCAAGAAACTCATCAGCGAAGGCCGGGCGTGAAGCGTTTCGTCCTGGACGCCTCGGTGGCTCTGTCCTGGTGCTTCGAGGACCGGCAGACCCCTTTGGGAGAAGCGGTGCTTGCAGGACTGAAACGGGGCGCCGCCCCCATCGTGCCCCCGCTCTGGATGTATGAGATGCTCAACGTCCTCGCGCTGGCGCGAAGGAAAGGCGTCATGGATAAGGCGACGGCCGCGACGTTCTGGAACAAGGCGAGCCGGGCGGCCGCGGCCGTCGAAAATTCCGGTGATGCGGCCTCGAAGATCATGGAGCTCTGCGAGCGCCATGGCCTCACGGCCTACGACGCGGCCTATCTGGAGTTGGCGCTCCGGGAGGGCCTGCCGTTGGCGACGCTGGACCACGAATTGCAAAAAGCCGCGCGGGCCGCGGGCGTCGGCCTTTTCGCGCCGGAGGCCGGCGGCTCCTGACATCCCCCCAAACCGCCGCAAACGCCTTGGCGTTTGTGGCGGTTTGGGCGTATGTACTAGAATCCCTTAATGTTGCGCTTCATCGGGCGGCGCCTGCTCATGCTCCCTCTGGTGATGCTCGGCGTCACCGTCCTGCTCTTCTCGCTCCTGCAATTCCTCACCCCGGAGATGCGCGCCTCCCTCTACGTCAAGGACCCCCGCCAGCTCGCCTCCCTGGAGGCCGTCATCGCGAAATACCATCTGCGCGATCCCATGCCGGTGCAGTATTGGACCTGGCTCAAGCAGGTGCTCCGGGGCGACCTGGGCTATTCGGAGACGGCCAAGATGCCCGTCGCCGAGGCCATCAAGGCATTCTTCCCGGCCACCCTCGAGCTCGCCCTGCTCTCCTTCATCCCCATCCTGTTCCTGGGCCTATGGCTGGGGACTCTCTCGGCCGTGCACAAGGACGGCCCCCTCGACCACCTCTCCCGCTTCGTGGCCATCACCGGGCATTCCCTTCCTTCCTTCGTGCTCGGCCTGCTCCTGCTCATGGTCTTCTACGGGAAGCTCAAGCTCTTCCCTCCCGGCCGCTACGGCCTGGAGACCGACCTGCTGGTCCACTCCGACGCCTTCCGCGGCTACACCGGGCTCCTGCCCCTCGACGCCCTGCTCAACCTCAAGCCCGCGGTGTTCCTGGACGCGGCCAAGCATCTCTTCCTCCCGGCCCTCACGCTGACCTATGTCTCCATGGCGCTCATGGTCCGCATCACGCGCTCCTCCATGCTCGAGGAGCTCGGCAAGGATTACGTGCGCACGGCCCGGGCCAAAGGCCTGCCCGAAGCCCTCGTCATCTCGCGCCATGCCCGCAGGAACGCCCTGCTCCCCGTGGTCACGCTCTCGAGCCTGCTCTTGGTCGGTCTCCTGGGCGGGGTGGTCATCACCGAGACCGTCTTCGATTTCCCGGGCATCGGGCGTTGGGGCGTGAGCGCGGCCCAGCAGCTCGACATCCCGGGCGTGTTGGGCTCGGCTCTGCTCTCCTCCTCCCTTTTCGTCGTCGCCAACCTTTTGACCGACCTGCTCTACGCCTTCGTGGACCCGAGGATCCGGGTATGAAGAAAATCTGGAAGCAGCTGCGCCGCAGACCCATGTCCCTGCTCGGAGCCTCCCTGCTCGCTTTCTTCGCGCTGACGGCTCTCTTGGCGCCGGTCCTGGCCCCTTCCCCGGCCGGCCACCGGGACCCCTACCTCATCCCCCAGGACGGCTACAGCGCCGACCCCGCGCCTCCGAGCCGGGCCCATCCCTTGGGGACGACGGAACAGCAGTACGACCTCCTGCATGGGATGGTCTGGGGCTGCCGGACCGCCTTCAAGGTGGCCGTCTCCGTGGTGCTCGTCTCCCTGCTTATCGGGGTGCTGGTGGGGGGGGCGGCGGGCTATCACGGCGGCTGGGTCGATGAGACCCTCATGCGCCTGACCGACGTAGTCCTCGCGTTCCCGGACATCGTCCTGGCCGTGGTCGTCGTGGCCGTGCTGGGGCCCGGGCTCTTCAAGGTGATGATCGCCGTGACGCTGGTCTCCTGGCCCTCCTACGCGAGGCTCCTGCGGGGCGAGGTGCTCTCGGTCAAGGAGCGGGAGTTCGTCCTGGCCGCGCGCGCCCTGGGCGCCTCGGATGCGCGCATCCTCCTGCGCCACATCCTGCCCAACTGCGCCTACCCCCTGCTGGTGCTCGCCTCCCTGAGCATGGGGCGCATCGTGGTCACGGCCGCCGCTCTCAGCTTCCTGGGGCTGGGCTCTCCCCTGGGCTACGCGGATTGGGGACAGCTCATGTCCCTCTCGCGCAACTGGATACTGGGCTCCTCGGGGAACCCCTTCGAATTCTGGCACACCGTCCTCATCCCCGGGACGGCGATCTTCCTGTTCGTGCTCGGCTGGAATCTGCTGGGCGACGCGGCGAGGGACATCTTGGACCCGAGGCAATCATGAACGACAACGGCGATAGGGAGACGCTCAACACCCTGCTGGACGCGACGGCGGCGCGCTGTCCCCGGCGCACGGCCATGCTCGTGACCGACGCTCCGGGATCATCCTCGGGCGAGGAGCGGGCCGTGCCTTTCGCCGCGCTCCAGGACCTGAGCCTGCGCGCCGCGGCCATGTACCGGTCCCGGGGGGTGCGCAAGGGCGACTGCGTGGCCCTGATCCTGCGCAACGGCCTGGGATTTGTGACCGCCTATCTCGGGCTCTCGCGCCTGGGCGCGATCGCCGTCCCGGTCAACTTCATGGTCCAGAAGGCGGAGGAGCTCCGCTACATGCTCAACGACTGCTCGGCCAAGGGCGTGGTGACCCAGCGGGAATTCCTGCGGGATATCCTGAAGGCCCGCAAGGAGCTCCCCCTGCTCGATGTGGTCTGGCTCACCGAGCCCGACCGCCGGGTCTCCAAGGAGACCGAGGATTTCTGGGGGCTTCTGCAGGCCCAAGAGCCGGAGCCTCGGCGCGAAGACGCGGCTTCGCCCCAGGACACGGCGGCGGTGCTCTACACCTCCGGGACCACGGGCAAGCCCAAGGGGGTCATGCTCACCCACGCCAACCTCGTGGCCAACTGCGACGCCTCCGTGCGCGTGCTGGGGGCCGATGAGAAGGACGTGTCCCTGTGCATACTCCCCATGTTCCACACCTTCGCCTGGACGGCCTGCGTGCTCATCCCCCTGCGCCTGGGGGTCAAGAGCGTCGTGGCCTCCTCCATCGCCCCGGCCAAGCCGTGGCTCACGCGCATGGGGCGGCACCGGGTCACCATCTTCTCCGCGGTGCCGCAAGTCTACGCCGTGCTCGCCAAGCAAGCCTGCGGCCTCAAGAAGCTCCTCCTGCGCTATTGGTTCTTCCGGGGGGTGCGCTTCTGCGTGTCCGGGGCCGCGCCCCAGCCCCCCAAGGTGGCCGAGGACTTCTCGGGCGCCATGGGGCGCGAGATCATCGAAGGCTACGGCCTGACGGAGACCTCCCCGGTGGCCACCATCAATCCCCCGCGGGACATCCGCCGCGGCACCGTGGGCCGGGCCATCGAGGGCGTGCGCCTGCGCGTCGTCGACGACGACGGGCGGGAGCTCCCCCTCGGGGAGGAGGGGGAGATCTGCATCGCGGGCCACAACATCATGAAGGGCTATCTCAACCTGCCGGAGGCCACGCGCCAGGTCCTCTCCGCCGACGGCTGGCTGCGCACCGGGGACATCGGAGTCCTCGATCGGGACGGCTATCTCAGCATCCGCGACCGCAAGAAGGACATGATCATCGTCAAGGGCCTCAAGGTGTTCTCCGCTCAGGTGGAAGCCGTCCTGCTCGCCCATCCCGACGTCCAGGAAGCCGCGGTGGTCGGCCTGCCCGATGAGACCGGCGACGAGGTGATCAAGGCCTTCCTCGTGCTCCGCAAAGAGGCCCGGCCGGACAAGGGCGAGCTCATGCGCTTCATCCGCGAGAACCTCGACGCGTACAAACGGCCGCGGGACGTGGAATTCCTCGATGAGCTCCCCAAGAACGCGCTTCAGAAAGTCCTCAAGCGGGTCCTGCGCCAGAAGGAGTTCGAGCGCAGGGCGGGCTCCCGATGAGGAGGATCTCATAGCGCGCGACCCTCTCTCCACGCTCAGGAGCCGCCTGAGAGCGCACCCCCTCCGGGCGGCCTTGGACGCGAGTCCGGGCCGGGAGGGCGCCTATGTCGTCGGAGGGGCCCTGCGCGACTCCCTGCTCGGACCCGGCAAGGACGGCCCGGCGCGGGACCCGGACCTCGACATCGCCTGCCGCGAGGCCAAGGCCTTCGCGGCCGAACTCGCGCGCAGGCTCAAGGCCACCCTCGTGAACCTCGATGAGGAGCACCGCGTCTACCGGGTGGTCTGCTCGGGAGCCCTGAAGGGACTCCAGGTCGACGTGGCCGAGATTCAGGGCGCGGGGATCGAGGAGGACCTGGCCCGGCGGGATTTCACGGTCGACTCCATGGCCGTGCCCCTGTCTTCGCGCTCGGAGGGTTTTCTCGATCCCTTCGGAGGACTCCGTGACCTGCGCGCCGGCATCCTGCGCCAGACCTCCGAACGGGTCTTCCCGGAAGACCCCTTGCGGCTCCTGCGCGCGTTCCGCATCGCGGCTCTTTGCGGACTGCGCATCGAGGCCGGGACGCTCGCGGCCGTGTCCCAGAACAAACGGCGCATACTCAAGGCCGCGGCCGAGCGCATCCGGACCGAACTGCTCCTCCTGCTCGGCTCCCCCCGGAGCGCTTCCTGGCTGCGCCTCATGGACGAGGCGGGCCTGCTCACCACGGTCTTCGAGGAACTCGAGCCCTCCCGCCGCTGCGCGGAGGTCTACTACGGCAAGGGGGGGGTCCTGCGCCACAGCCTCGACACCGTGGCCCGCGTCGACTTCTTCCTCGCGGAGGCTCCCCGCATCCTGGGGCCGCTCCACGCCCCGGTCCGGGAGCATCTCGACTCCCATTTCGGCGGCCTCCAAAGGCACGGGCCCCTGCTCAAGCTCATCGCCCTGCTCCACGACCTGGCCAAGCCGGACTGCGCCAAACGCGTCGGCGGCCGCCTGCGCTTCTTCGGCCACGACATCGTCGGGGCGCAGAGGGCCGGGGCTCTGCTCCGGCGCCTGAGGTTCTCCCGTGAGGAGGAAGAACTCGCCTCCTGCCTCATCGCCCAGCACCTGCGCCCGGGCAACCTGGCGGCCAACGAGCTCGTCTCCGACAAGGCCGTCTACCGCTTCTTCCGCGACCTGGGCCGCCGGGGAGTGAGCCTCTTGCTCCTCTGCTGGGCCGACCACGCCAGCTACCTCTCCGCGGCCGCGCTGCGCTCCATCCTTCCGCATCTGCGCGAGGACCCGCACACCTTCGCGGGGGGCCGCATCCGAAGCGAGGACACGCGCAAGACGCTGCGGCACCTGCAGGTGGCCCACTTCCTCTTGGATCGCTATTTCAACAGCCCCCAGACCGCGCGCCCCGAGCGCCTCCTCAACGGGAAAGCCGTGATGCGCGCGTTGGGCATCCCCCCGGGCCCCCGGGTCGGGGAGGTCCTCGAGAAGCTCGATGAGGCCCAGGCCGAGGGCCGGGTGAAGGACCGGGAGTCCGCCCTGCGCTTTATCGCCGGGCTGCGCGCCTGATATGGACGAGCCAGTCAAGCCCCGCGAACTTCGCCCGTCGTGAACT
>CAYWAR010000164.1:0-6098 GCA_964455765.1 uncultured Elusimicrobia bacterium | reverse complement strand
TGAGTATGGAGCGGTCCCAGTGGGAGAGGTCCATGGCGACGAAGGCGAGCGCGCAGGCGAGCAGGGCGGCCGCGCTCCAGCGCCGCCAGTGAGGAGCGAGCCAGAGCACCGCCAAAGCTCCGGCCGCGGCTCCCAGGGCGGCTCCCCGCGTGCTGCTCAGAAGAAGTCCCGCCCCTAAGAGGGCCGCCAGCCCCCAGAGCAGCCTGCGCGGCCGGCCGGAGGAGGTCTCCGGGGAGGGGCTCAAGAGGAAGCAGAAGGCTCCCAGCAATCCCACCGCGGCTTGTTCGCCGAAAGTCACCGGATGAACGAAGGCGTGGGCCCGGACCGGGGCGCCCGAAAGCGCCCCCGTCAATGCCTGTGCGATGCCGGTCAAGGAGGCCAAAGCGAACCCGGCCGCGAGCGCTCCCGACGGCAGCCGAGAGGAACTCGATGCTAAGGCGATCGATAGCAGGTAATAAAGCCATACCTTATGAGCTTCTTGGTTGATGGAGCGAAAACTCCGCGCCGGGTCCAATCCGAGAAGGGCCGTGAGGACGGCCGCGGCGAAGTAGGCCCAGAGCGGGATCTCCAGCGCCCCGCGCGCGGCGGACCAGGCCGGAGGCTTCCCCTGGCGCAGGCGGTAGAACATGGCCGCCAGCACCAGGGCCCAGCCGATGTTGGCCCCCGCGATGCTCAGCGGCAGGGCCAGGCAGAAGAGCGAGAGGGCGGGGGTGAGGAGGGCCGGGCCCATCAGCGCCCCAGCAGGGCCGAGTCCCATCGGTCCTTGCCGGAGACGATCTCCAGGCGGACCAGGAGCGCGAGGACCTCCCCGCCCAGGCGGTTCTTCCAGCCCGCGGGCAGGCGGGGGAAGTCCTTCATCGTCGTCAATAGCGGCAGTCCTCGGCGCACGTTCTCGATGGATTGGAGGTCGTCCTGGCTGAAGGCGTAATGGTCCGGGAAGCGCCAGGTCTGTGTGAGCGTCACTCCCACGCTCCGGACGCTCTCCTCGAAGGAGCGGGGGTCGCCGAGGCCCGAGAGGCAGGCCGCCTCCTTGTCCTGCAAGTGGGAGAGCGGGCGGGTCTCCTCGGTCTTCAAGTCCAGGAACATATCGGGACGATGCACGGCCTCGAGCACGGGCAGGTCGGAGCGGATGAGGCGGACCTGCTCGGCGAGGGCGTCGAGGGTCTCCCGGGGGACGCGGTCGGCATGCGTGAGCACGACGATGGAGGCGCGGCGCAGGCTCGAGGGCGGCTCGCGCAGGTCGCCCAGGGGGAGCAGGCGTCCGCCTCCGAAAGGGTCCTGGGCGTTGAGGAGCACGATGTCCGCGTCGCGCTGGAGGCGCCGGTGCTGGAACCCGTCGTCGAGGAGCAGGACTTGGGGAGAGTAGTATTTGATGGCCGTCTCCCCGGACTGGACCCGGTCGGAGCCGACGAGTATCGGCATGTCGCACCCCTTCAAGGCCCGATGCATCATCCAGGGCTCGTCGCCCACCTCCTCCCAGGAGTGGGAGGCGGAGCCTTGGACCACGATGACCTCGCTCGCCCTCCCTCCGGGCCTCTTGTAGCCGCGGCTGAGGATGGCGGTCTTCACCCCGTTCTCGTGAAGGGTCTGCGCCGCGAGGAGCACGGCCGGGGTCTTGCCCGTCCCGCCCGTGGTCAGGTTCCCGATGCAGACCACGCGCGCCTCCAGCTTGCGGGAGGGGAGAAGCCCCGCGGAGTACGCGGCGTTGCGCAGGAGGACCCCGGTCCAATAAAATCCGGAGAGAAGGCGAAGGAACAGCGTCCCCAGGACGCTTTCCGAGAGAGTCTCGCGCAAGCGCCGCGCGCTCATGTCTTCGCGGCGCGAGCCGCCCCCTCGAAGAGGCGGCCGGCGGCCGCGTGGACTTCCTCCACGCAGAGGCCGCGCAGGCACTCGAGCGCGTAGGGACAACGGTTGCGCCGGCAACCGATGCAGTGCAGGCTCTCCAAGCGGATGAAAGGATGGCGGCTCGCGTCGGGCGGGTTCCAACAGGCCGGGTCGCTGGAGGCATGGATGGTCAAAGTGGGGATGCCGGCCGCGACCGCGATGTGCTTGGGCCCGTTGCAGTTGGTGACGGCCATGCGGCAGGAGCGAAGGAGGGCGGCCAGGTGCATGAGGTCCGGGGTGGGAGGGGCCAGGTAGGCTCCGGGACCGATGCCGGAGGCGACCTCCAGGGCGAGTTCTTTCTCGCCGGGCCCCCAGCAGACCAGGAGATTGGCTCCGTGGGATTCGCGCAGGCGCCGCCCCAACTCCGCGTAGCTCCGCGCGGGCCAGCGGCGCGTCACGCGCCGTGAGGCCGGGAGCAGGGCGATGAGAGGCCAGGTGGTGGTGCCGATGAGGCGCGCCAGGGCCACGGCCGCGAAGCGCTCGGAGTCCTCCGGGATGCGCAGGACGGGGAGGGGGTCGGACTCGTCGGGGGAGAGGCCCAGGTGCCGCAGGACCTTGATCTTCTCCAAGGCGCTGTAGCAGGGCGTGGAGGATTGCCGCAGGGGGCGGTTGTAGGCCCACCGGTGCAGGACATGGGCCGGGCCGGCCCGCACGGGGGCGCGCGTGGCGAAGGCGAGCAGGGCGGAGCGCGGCGTCCCCATGAAGTCCACGGCCCAATCGTAGCGGCCCTTTACCTTGGCCAGCCACGAGAGGGTGGAGAGCGGGCCGGAGCGGTAGGTCCTCACCTCGTCGATGTCCGGGTTCCCGCGCAGGATCTGCGCGCCCGGACCCTCCGTCAGGAAGTCGATGCGGGCCTTGGGGAACTCCCTGCGCAAGGCGCGCACCGCCGGGGTGGTGAGCAGGACGTCGCCGATGCGGCGCAGCATGATGACGAGGATGCGGCCCGGGATGGCGTCCTTCATTTTCCGGCCATTAGAAGCGGGACTTGCCCCGGGTCAGGTTGAGGTGGAAATCGAAGCGATTGTCGTCGCCGCGGATGAGCAGGCGCGGGATGGGGCCCAGGCCCGGCTCCCAAGGCCGGGGAGCGATGCCCTGGCGCACGCTGAAATCGTGCAGGTACTCGGCCTCCAGGACCGCGGCGCGCACTTCCGGCTTGAACGCCCCCGCGCCGTAGGGATAGGCGAAGGCCGTGACCGGACGGCGCAGAGTCTCTTCGAGCCTCTTCTTCGACTCCCGCAGTTCCCAGCGGACCTCCTCGAGCGGGATGGCGGCGAGGTTCTTGTGGGACATGGTGTGGGAGCCGAATTCGACGAGCCCCGAGTCCTGCATGCGCTCGACCTGGGCGAGGTTCAGCATGCGCTGCCAGGGCTCCGTGGAGGGCGCGTGCCAGGCGTTGTGCTTTCCCAGGGTCTCGAAGACGAGGAAGATGTTGGCCTTGACCTTGAGCTCCTGGAGCACCGGGAAGGCCGTTTCGAAGTTGTTGGCGTAGCCGTCGTCGAAGGTGATGAGCACGGGGTTCTCGGGGAGGGGCTTTTCCCCGGCGGCGGCCTTCAGGTCGGAGAAGAGCACCGGGGTGAACCCGCGGCGGAGCAGATACTCCATCTGCCAGCGGAAGTCCGGCGCGCTCACCCAGAGCTTCTTGAGCCGGGAGGAAGGCGGCGCCTCTCCGACCTTGTGATACATGAGGACGGGCAGGCCCTGGGCCGTCGGGCGCCACCAGTTCCAGCGCGCCGAAACGGCAGCGGCCACGGCCGCGCAGGCCGCGGGAAGAGCGGTTTCCAGGGTCACGGCTGATGCGACTCCATCTCCCTGAGTTTCACATATTTGACCCAGGTGTGGAAAGAGGAGAGCGCCGCCCACGCCACTCCGGGCGTCCCGTCGAGGACGCCGAGCCGGAGCACGAGACGGTGGAAGAGCTCCCAGAAGGGCAGGAGGTGGTGGAGCGGGGAAGACCGGCGGCCCTGTTCCCTGCGCTTGAGCGCGGCGGCGGTGGTGTAGACGCGGAGCTTGTCGAGGTAGTCGTCGATGTCCCGGTAGGGGAGGTGGACCATCTTTCCTTCCAGGCGTCCCATCATCCCCTCCGTCTCGATGCCTTCGTGGAGGCGGCCTCCGACGAAGCGGCCCTTGGACCGCCGGAAGAGGCGCAGGTGCCTCTCCGAGCCGAGCCCGCCGAAGCGGAGCGCCCGCCCCAGGAAATGGACCTCGAAGGGGAGCTCGTAGGCGTCCGGCCCTCCGGGGGAGGAGACGACGGCGTCGATCTCGGAGCGGAGCTCCGGGCTCAAGCGCTCGTCGGCGTCGATGGAGAGGACCCAGTCCCCGGAGGCCAGGTCGAGCGCGGCCTGCTTCTGCGAGGCGAAGCCGTCGAACTCCCGGTGCTGGACACGCGCGCCGGCGCGGCGCAGGATGTCCAGGGTCCCGTCCGAGGAGCCGCCGTCGACGGCCACGAGCTCGGCGTCGAGCCCCTGGAGGCTCTTGAGGCAGTCGGGGAGGTCCAGGGCCTCCTCGCGCGTGATGAGGATGACGCTCAGCCTGGGCGGGGCGCCCGGGGCCCGCGCCCTGGGGGCGTCTTCCGCCTCCCGGGCCTGGGAGGGGAGGAGGGAGGCGTAGACCTCGAGCATGCGCCGCCCCATCGCTTCCATGCTGAACGCGCGCACCGTTTCGAGGCCGGCCAGGGCGCGCGCGTGCGCGGCGCCGGGGTCCGCGAGGGCCTCCAGGATGGACCTCGAGAGCGCTCCGGGGTCGCGGGCCGGGCAGAGCAGGCCCGTGCGGCCGTGCTCGACCACTTCCGGGATCCCGCCGGCGTCGGTGGCCGCGATGGGCAGGCCGCAGGCCATGGCTTCCAGGAGCACCGAGCCCATGCCTTCTCCCCAGGAGGAATGGGCGTAGAGGTCCAGGCCGCGGAGCCAATCGCCGGGTTCGTCCTGGAAGCCCGTGAACACGACGGAGCCCCGGATGCCGAGCTCCGCGGCCAGGGACTCCAGGGAAGCCTTCAGGGGCCCGTCGCCTACGAGGATGAAGCGCGTGCCGGCGCGTTCCTTGAGGACGAGGGCCGCGGCGCGCAGCAGGGTCTCATGGTCCTTGTGCGGGACCATGGCCGCGAGAGTGCCCACCCAGCGCGCGTCCAGCGGCAAGCCCCAGCGGGAAGAAAGAGAGGAGCGAAGGAGGGCGCGCTGCGCGGCCGCGGCCGGGGCCAGCGGCGCCGCGAGCCCGGCGGTCCTGGCCTCCTGTTCCCCCACCGGCACGCAGTCGTTGACCACCTCGATGAGGGGGGCGCTCAGGCCGTCCTCCAGCAGGACGCGCTTGACGCTCTCGGAGACGGCCACCACGCTCCCGGCCGACCCGTATTTCAGGCGCCGGGAAAGGCCCGAGAAGAGCTTGAAATCGACGCGGCGGTGCGCCACCCACGGCGGCCCGCCCAGGCGTGAGGCGAGCGAGGCCGTGCCCGCGCCGTGGGCCGTGTGCGCGTGGAGCACCGGCGCCGCGGCCTTGGAGGCGGCCCGGCGGAGCATCCAGGCGGAGACCGGGTCCCACTCGCCCCGGAAGGGGAGATGCAGGCGCCTCAAGCCGAGGGCCGAGGCCTCGCGGGAGAGGGGGGAACCCCACCGGCAGGCCACGATGTTCTCATGGCCCAGTTCCCTCATCTGCGCCGCAAGGTATAGGAGCTGGCGCTCTCCCCCGCGCAGGCCCCGCTCTCCGTCGATGTGAAAAATAGTCAAGCGTTTCAAGTCAACCCCTCGAAGAATCGTTCCGTGTCCCGTCCGAATCGGTCCATGGAAAACCGGTCCACATAGCGGTCGCGCGCTGCGGCCGACGCCGAGTCCCGCCGTCCGGGCTCCAGCATCGAGAGCGCCGCCCGGGCCAGGGCCTCGGGGTCTCCCGGAGGGACCAACTCGCACCCCTCGCAGCCTTCCAAGTACTCGGGGAGACAGCCCACGGAGGAGGCGACGAGCGGGCGGGCGCAGGCGAGCCACTCCACCGCGGCGCGGGAGACCGCTTCCGAGCCGAGCGAAGCCACGACCCCGAGATGACAGCCCCGCATGAAGGCCGCCGCGTCCGCGACATGGCCCAAAAAACGCACGCGCCCGCCGATGCCCAACTCCCGGGCGAGGCTTTGCAGGTTCGCGGTCTTGGTGTTCTCCTCGCGTCCCGCGGCCAGAAAACTCGCCTCGGGCGCGCGCCGGAGGATGAGCGCGGCGGCTTGGAGGAACACCTCG
>CAYWAR010000163.1:0-6098 GCA_964455765.1 uncultured Elusimicrobia bacterium | reverse complement strand
GGAGAATTCGCATGCGATTTCTCCGCGTTTCCGGTCCACCCCATATTTGACTTAATGGGAAGCCTTGTGGTATCGTACGGCGCCCCGACGGAAGAGGAGCCCTTGAAGAAGTCCCAGCAGCTTGGTCTCGCGCGCAAATACCGCCCCCGACTCTTTGAAGAGCTCGCCGGACAGGAAGCCGTCTCCGTGACCTTGACCAACGCCGTGGAGACCGGCCGGGTGTCCCAGGCCTACCTCTTCTTCGGTCCCAAGGGAGTGGGGAAGACCACCACGGCCCGCATCCTCTCCAAGGCGCTCAACTGCGCCAAGGGGACGACGCCCAAACCCTGCGGGGAGTGCCCTTCCTGCCTGGAGATCGCGGCCGGGACCTCCATCGACGTGCTCGAGCTCGACGCGGCCAGCCATACCCAGGTGGAGAAGATCCGGGAGATGGTCATCGAGACCGTCTCTCTCGCGCCCAGCCGGGACCGCCGCAAGGTCTTCATCATCGACGAAGTCCACATGCTCTCGGCGAGCTCCTTCAACGCCCTGCTCAAGACGCTGGAAGAGCCTCCGGCGCACGTGGTCTTCATCCTGGCGACCACCGAGCTCGCCAAGATTCCCGCCACCATCGTCTCGCGCTGCCAGCGCTTCCGCTTCCGTCCGCTCTCGCGCCAGACGATCGTGGAGTTCCTGCGGGGGCTGGCCAAGACCGAGAAGATCAAGGCCGAGCCCAAGGCCCTGGAGCGCATCGCCAAGGCGGCCGGGGGCTCCTTGAGGGACGCGGTCAGCCTCTTGGACCAGGCCGCGGCCTATTGCGAGGGGGAGATCACCCGCGAGAAGCTCGACGAGCTCATGGGCCTGCTCCCCGAGGAGCTGGTCTCCGGAGCCGTGTCCGCGGTGCTCGGCAAGGACGCCAAGGCCCTGGCGGGGTGGATCGAGAGGATCGCGGCGCAGGGGCATGACCCCCTCCAGCTCCTCAAGGACCTGCGCGAACGCTTCGAGGAGCTCTATCTTCAGCGCCTGGGCGTGCTCGCCGCCGATGAGGAAGGCAAGGCCCTCTGCGGCGCCCATCCGGCGGAGACCTTCTCTTTCCTCGTCCAGAGGATAAACAAGATACTGGAGGACCTGCGCTCCTCGGACACGCCGCAGGTCGCTTTCGAGATGGGGCTCTTCGGGATGCTCGAGTCCGCCTATGATCTCGGAGCCTGGGTCGCGCGGCTGGAAGCCTTGGAGAAGCGCATCGCCTCCGGCGGGGGAGCGGCCCCGGTCCCTGCGGCCGCACCGGCCGTCGAGACAAGAGCGAAGCCCGAGGCGAAGCCGGCGCCGATCCCTTCCGCCGGCAAAGTCCATTCCGCGGATCGCCCTCCCGTGCGAGCGGACCCGAGCGGCGACGCCGGGGAGCTATGGCGCTCCTTCCTCGAGCGTGTCCATCGGATCCGCCCCACCTTGGAGGGGATATTATCGAAGGCCCGCTTGGCCGCGACGGGGAAGGGGGAGTGGACGATCTTCTTCGAGGCATCCTTCTCCCTGGATCGGGCCAAGAAAGAGGAACAACTCATCTCCACCGAGTTCTCCGCCGCGGCCGCAGGCCCCGCGAGGCTGCGCTTGGAGCTGGCGGCCGGAAAGGAAGGGCAGGAGGGTTGGGTGGACGCCGCGGAGTCGGGAGGGGCCTCCGAGGACGCGGGGGTGCGCCGGGTGCTCGACATTTTCCCGGGCGAGATCAAGCCGATCCGCAAGAAGGGCCATTGAAGAGTTTCGACCGCCTGATCCTGGCCCTGCGGCGTCTTCCGGGCATAGGCCCCAAGCAGGCCGAGCGGCTGGCCGTGCATCTTCTCAGGGCGCCGGCCGCCGAAGCCGAGTCCCTGGTGGAGGCCGTGCGCGAGGCCCGGAGCCGGATGCGCCTGTGCGCTTCCTGCATGAATTATTCGGAATCGGAATGGTGTTCGCTCTGCGAGGATGCTTCCCGGGACAAGGCCTTGGTCTGCGTGGTGGAGCAGCCCGCGGACGTCGCCGCGATCGAAAGGTCCCGCTCTTTCCATGGAATATACCATGTCCTTCATGGCCACATCTCTCCCTTGGCGGGCATAGGTCCTGAATCATTGAAAATAAAAGAACTTATCGATAAAGTAAAGTCTGGAAAAATAATTGAGGTCATTTTAGCCACAGACCCGGACACGGAAGGGGAGATGACGGCCCTCTATCTGGGGAGCGTGCTCAAGGACATGAGCGTCCGGGTGACCCGCATCGCCCACGGGGTGCCCATGGGAGGGGACCTCGACTACCTCGATGAGCAGACCCTGGCCTGTGCCCTCAACAGCCGCAGAGAGGTGACCCCCGATGAGATTCGAGAACATACTTGAGACGGTCGGGAATACCCCCCTTGTCCGGCTCAATCGCATAGCCCAAGGGCTCAAGCCCCGCATCTACGCGAAGCTCGAGTATTTCAACCCGGGCGGCTCGGTCAAGGACCGCATCGGCTTGACCATGATCGATGATGCCGAGCGCCGCGGCCGGCTGCGGCCCGGCGGGACCATCATCGAGGGCACTTCCGGGAACACGGGCATCGGGCTGGCCATCGTGGCCGCTCTCAAGGGCTACAAGTTGATCTTCACCATCACCGATAAGCAGTCCCGGGAGAAGATCAACCTGCTCAAGGCCCTCGGGGCGGAGGTCATCGTCTGCCCGACCAACGTGGAGCCCGAGGACCCGCGCTCTTATTACTCCGTGGCCAAGACCCTGGCCAAGGAGATCCCGAACTCCTGCTACCCCAATCAATACGAGAATCCGGAAAATCCCAGGGCCCATTATCTGACGACAGGCCCCGAGATCTGGAAGGACACGGAGGGGAAGGTCACTCATTTCACGGCCGGGATGGGAACCGGCGGGACCATCAGCGGCACGGCCAAGTATCTCAAGGAGAAGAACCCCAAGCTCCGCGTCATCGGGGCCGACCCTATCGGGTCCCTTTATTACGAGAAGATCAAGTTCGGCCGGGTCGGCGTCGCCCGCCCCTACGTCATCGAGGGCATCGGGGAGGACATCTTCCCCTCGACCATGGACCTCGGGATCGTCGACGACGTGCTGCAGGTGAGCGACCGCGACGCGTTCCTCACCACGCGGCGCCTGGCGCGCTGGGAGGGCATCCTCTCCGGCGGCTCCTCCGGGGCCGCGGTGTGGGCCGGGCTGGAGTACGCCAAACGCCTGGGACCGGCCGACCTGATGGTGATACTCATCCCGGATACGGGCATGCGGGCGCTCTCGAAAATCTACAACGATGAATGGATGCGCGAGGGCAAATACGTCGAGGAAGAGGTCCATCTCTGCGCCGGCGAAGTGGTGCGGGCCAAGCGGGGCAAGAACGCGGGGAAGCTCGTCATGGCCCGGCCCACGGAGACGCTCTTCGACGCGCTCAAGAAGATGCGCGGCTCCGACATCAGCCAGCTCCCGGTCTTCGACCGCACCCGGCTCACCGGCGCGGTCTTCGAGGACGCGGTCCTCGAGTTCATGCTCAAGGGCCGCGACCTCAAAAAGATGATCGTCCGGGAAGCCATGGGCTCCGTCCTGCCGGTGGTCGCCCCGCAGGCGCGCATCGACTCCCTTCTTCGGCTGATCTCCAAGGAACAGCCCGCCGTGATGGTCCGATTGGGTCGCGGGAAGTTCGACATCCTGACCAAGTACGACATCCTCAACGCGGTCAGCCGCCTCGCGGAACGGGCCGGAGTCTCCGGCAATGGACCTTTCGCCCGATAGACCTGAATCGCGAGAAACTCTGCCGCGTTTCTCGCGATTTAGGGGGTTTCCAACGGCGGCCGGCATGGGACTTGGGCTGCTGCTGGCGATCATCCTGCCTTTTTCCCCTCGCGCCGGAGATCGCTCCCAGGCCGGGAAACGCGGGCAAGAGACTCCTCAAGAGATGCTCCGGCGTTCCTTGGAGGAGATGGAAGCTCGCATCGAGGCCTTGAAGGCCGAGACTCTCCCCCTGCTCGAAGAGTTGAACGAACTCCCCTCGGGCTACTGGGGAGGCGACGCCGAGCGCCGCTTCGAGCGCCGGGATGCGCTGAGAGTCGAGATACGGGCGAAGGTCGACGCCGCCTACGCGGTCAAACGCGAGCATGACGCTCTCATGAAGAGGCATGAGATGCTCACTCTGACCGACGTATTGGGCAGTTTGGATCCCTCGCTGAAGGGCGTTTCAAAACCATTGGAAAGCGGTCTGGTGTCCTATGGACGCTACCGGGATTATTCCCGCGGGCTCAATAATTATTTCGATAGGGCGGGGGGTGTGCTCGCGGCGGAGGGGGAGAGTTTCCGGGCGGCCCAAGCGTCGAGGAAGGCGCGCAGGCTCTGGGCCATGGTGGGCCTGCTTGCCGCCCTGGCGATGGCATCGGTCTATCTGGTCGTCCGTTGGTCTGAGTTGCCGGCCAGAGTGGTGGTAGAGGGCGTGGGCCCGGTCAAGGTGTTCGGAGGAGCCTATCGGCTCGAAGAGGAGTTATTCTTCGATTCCATAGGTGTGGCCAATAAGGCCACAAATATCAGAGAGAAGTATCCCTGTGTCGTCTGGATCATGAAAAAAAATACCGCGCTCTCCGAGGCCGAGGTCGCCGCCCGCGCGCGGCGGTCGGCCGGGATACGACACCCGGGGTTGGAGGGCGTCCGGGATGTCCTTTTTGAAGAGAATCGGGTCTGCCTGATCTTGGACCCGATAGGGGGAGAAGGTCTCGACCGGGTCCTGAGGGATTCCGGCAGGCTCCCGATGGGGCAGGCCGTGGATGTGATGGAAGAGGCGTCCAGGGCCCTGGATCACCTCCACTCATCGGGCATGGTGCATGGAGGCTTGCGGCTCGGGGACATCCATCTTCAGCCCGATGGCCGCGTAAGAGTCGGCGGGTTCGGGATCCCGAGGGCGGAGGTCGCGGCCTTTTCCTCCCCGGAGCAGATGTTCGGGGCCGCGCGCCCTGCCTCGGATCTGTTCTCTCTGGCGGTCTGCGCTTACCGGGCGGTGATAGGACTGCCCCCTTTTCCCGGGCCGGACTTTCCGGAGCAGAAGAGGAAGATGGAGTTCGTCTTGCCTTCGCAGGCTCTGGCCGGACTTCCCAGGGGGGTCGATGAGATCTTCCGCCGCGCCCTGCAGCCTGACCCCGCCCGGAGGCAGGGCTCCTGTGGAGAGTTCTCGATGGCGCTCAAATCCGTCTGGGTCAGGTCCAGAAAGCGGGCCTAGCGGGCCCGCTTCGGAAGCCTTGCCTAAGGAGATAGGATATTCGTACCCTGTATTATCGACAAATCAGCATTGAAGCGTCGAGTCGTTCATTTTCATGATAAAGGAGGATTTATGAAAACCATGTTCGCTTTATTGGCGCTCATGCTTCCGGGTCCGGTCTGGGCTTGCGCGGGAAAGGCCGCGGGCGGCGGCTGTTCTCATGGGGGCGGCTGCGGGCAGTTGGCGGGCGTCCTGATGGCCGCGGTCGCGGTGCTCGGGTATTGGACGCTCAACCGCGCGGAAAAAGATACGGGTCAGGCCAAGAAAGCCGGCCTCGCCGTGGGTTGGGTTCTGGTGGTCATCGGACTCCTGGGCTTCTTGTGCTCCGCGGCCGGCCATATATCCAATAAGGCCGAGCATTCGAGCTGTGCGGTCAAGGAAAGAGCGGCGGCTTACCCGGACATGATGCAGATGCCCCCGGGTCATCCTCAGATCGAGGGCATGGCTGAGTCCAAGAAAGGCGCGAAGTAGCTTCCGCCCCGGTATGGAATGCGCGCCATGACACGGCGGCAGGCCCCCCGAAGGAAGCACCCCCCCGCGGGGGGGGCGCTGGCACGAGGATTTTCCACGCTGGGCGTGCACGCGGGGCAGGAGCCGGACCCGTGCACGGGCGCGGTCATGACGCCGGTGTACCTCAATTCCACCTACGTGCAGGAGGCGCCGGGCAAGCATAAGGGCTTTGACTACGCCCGCACCGTGCACCCGACGCGCCTGGCCCTGGAACGCAACCTCGCGGCTTTGGAGGGGGGGCGCTTCGGCCTCTGCTTCTCCAGCGGCATGGCCGCGATCAGCACCCTCCTCCTGCGGCTGAAGGCGGGGGACCACGTCGTCTCCTGCAACGACCTATATGGGGGAACCT
>CAYWAR010000162.1:0-6139 GCA_964455765.1 uncultured Elusimicrobia bacterium | reverse complement strand
GGAACCTCCGATAGGCTGGACGCGCCGGGGCCGGGAATCTTTCAGCGGGGGAAAGGGGCGGGGGCGGGGTGGAGGTAGAGGAACTCCGTCCCCCGGCAGCGGGGGCAGGCTTCGATCCCTTCGGAGCCGGAGGGGCTCATGAGGGCGAAGGAGGAGCCGGCGATCTTGAGCCATTCCGCGTTCTGAAAAGAGTCGGGGAGCGTCGTCCCGCAGGCGGCGCAGGCGGAGGCGGTCCTGTGCAGGAGCGCCGCGAGCTCGCCGCGCTCCCCGGGGCCCGAAGGACCCCGGCAGGCGTAGCCGATCATGGAGGAAAGCAGGGTTTTCGGCCCTTTGGCCGCGGTCCTGACGCCCGCGCGCGCCAAGGCGAAGAACTCCGAGGCCTTGAGGAAGTCGACGGCTTCGGCCAGGACATAATCCTCCCCCCCCACCCGTATCGTAGGCCTTGGGGACCAAGGCCAGCGCCGATAGAGGAACCGGCAGGCGAGCGCCGCGCCCGGCACCCCGGCCGCGGCCAGGACCCACCCGGGAGAATGGAAGATGGAGAGCGCGGTGAAGAGGGCGAACGCCCCTCCCCATTCGAGGAGCCGTTCCCAGGGGGAAGGCGCGGGCCCGGCCTCCATGAGAGCCTTCGGCTATCTCCGTCCGGTGATCTTGCGCCCGATCTCCCGGAACTTGTCGCGCAGCTCTGGGAGGTCGCGGATGACCTTCGTGATCCCCGGGGGATAGCCGGCATACAGGAAGGGGACATACCCTATCACGACGGGCTCGTTGACCGCCAACTCCAGGTACTGGTCGGCCCGGGGGATCAATTCTTTCGGGTCGAAGGCCTGTTTGTTGTAGATGGCCCAGTAGTCCGTCCCCTCCGGGATCAGGAATATCCTCTGGCCGGGCTTGAGCTTGCTCTTGAGGAGGTTGAACAGCTCACGGACGGGGGTCGGCCTGTTGGGGACGCAGTTCTCGAAAGGCCCGTAGCAGTTGAAGGCGAACCAATCATAGCCTTGCGGGAGCGTCAGCGGCCATTCGCCTTGGAGGTCCGGGGAGAGGCTCCACCAACCCAGACCGAGGGCGATGGGGATCCCGGGATAGGTCTCGCGGACCATGCGCGCGCCGGTCTCCAGCTTGCGGAGCAGTTCGGGGGTCATCTCCAGCGGGGGTTCATCGTACATGTAGAAGGCGGCCACGGTCTCGCGATCGATGTAAGGGCCGACGTTTTTCGCGTACGCCGCCCATTTCCGCCTCCCTTCCTCTTCGGGGCGAAAGCCGATGACGCCGCCCAGGTCGAGCATGACCTTCATGCCCCGGCGCTTCGCCTCCCGCAGGACCGGGATGGAGGGCGAGCCGCTCTCGTCGCTCCCCGGCAGGCCCATGGTCAGGTTGGCATGGTCGGCGATCTCGCCCAGGAGACCCTCGTCGCGGAAATACCCGAAATATTTGATGTGCTCGGCGAGCGGCCGGCCGGGCGGAGAGGTCGCGGCGGGCGGCTTGGGCTTGGGCGTGGGAATGGGTTCCGGCGTTCCGGGCCCGGGTTGGGGCACGGTACTGAGGGCATCGTCCAAGGCGGCGACGAACTCCTGGCTGGAGCCGACGGCCTCCACCGCCCGCGCGATCCTCCCCCTCGCGATGAGCGGAAGGTAGGCGCGCCGTCCCTCGGCGTCCACCCTCCGCCCGGGCCCCAGGAGATTCTCGTAGATGCTCGAGAGGAGCTCTTCGTCGGAGACTTTCGGCCGGATGTTTTTCTTGAACTCCGCGCTCCCCGCGATCCCGGAGAGGAACGCTTTCCACCCGGCCATGCCCCGCTCACGAAAGGTCCGCGACGCCCGCTCAGCCACCCCGGCCTCGGGCTCGCGCAAGAGAAGGGCCCGGTACGCCCTGCGCACCATCTCGGAGACGAACCTCGCATCGAACGCCCGATTCTTGATCGGGTCCGGGGGATTCTTGGTGTCGGCCGGGAAGCCCTGGTGGTCCGAGCCCTTTCCCCGGGGACCGAGGAGGGAGGAGCCTTTTTCGAAGCCCAAGAGCTTCTCCATGGTCCGGTCACCCAGCGCGTCGGGCTTGCGTCCCGCGGCCGTATGCCCCGGGTCCGCGATCTGGTCCGCCGGTTTTCCCTTGACCCTGTCGAATCCCCCGCGGGAAAGAGTGTCGGAAGGCGGAGTCTTCTCCCCGGGCGTGAAGGTGTAGAGGCCCCCCGCGGCCAGCACGATCTCCGAGGGCAGCTCTTTCTCCATCAGGTCGTTGACGCTGTGCGTCGCCCAGCGTTCGTCCCCCTCCCGCGCCTCCCCGTAGGCGCCCTTCCAGTCCTCGATCCCGGCGATCTTTTTAAACGCGTTCTTGAGCGGGCCATCGAGCTTCTCCCCGTTCGCCCCGTATTTCTCCCGCAGATGCCTGAAGAAGCCCGCGGAATCCCCGAATTTCTCCTTGGCCGCGGCCACATCCGCAATCCCTCTCGTGCGCAGCCAATCGGCGGTGATGTCCTTGGCCGCGATGGGGGCGTCGAGGCCGTGCGCGCGCAGGAACTTCTCGTCGGCGATCATGCCCGTCTCGGTGTTGAGCATGAACTGATACCGGAGCAGTTCGTCGTGGAGGGGGTGCGGCAGGGAGGCCGGGAGCGGCCGTGATTCCTCGCGTGGTCCCTTATCGGGAGAGGTGGCGCTCGATGCCGCGGGAGCAAGGAGCAAGCCGAGGATCAAGTACGGCGTGATGGGCGATCGGGACATGGGAGGCCTCCCTCAGAGGGGGATGTTGCCGCGGTTCTCGTGCTCGCCCGGCTTCCTCTTCTCGCGCAGGAACTTGAAGGCCCGGGCGATCTTGTGGCGGATCTGCGTGGGTTCGATCACCTCGTCGACCGAACCGGAGGAGGCGGTCTGGTAGGGCGAGGCGAATTTCTCCGCGTATTCCTTCTCGAGGCGCGCGCGCAGGGCGTCCTTCTCGGCTCCCGCGGCCTTGAGCTCGCGGGAGTAGAGGATCTCGACGGCGCCGCGCGGCCCCATGACCGCGATCTCCGCGCAGGGGAGGGCGAAGTTGAAGTCCGCGTGCAGGTGCTTGGAGCTCATCGCGATGTAGGCGCCCCCGTAGGCCTTGCGCAGGACCACGGTGACCTTGGGGACGGTGGCCTCGCTGTAGGCGTGGAGGATCTTCGCCCCATGGCGGATGATGCCTCCGTGCTCCTGGTCGAGCCCGGGCCAGTAGCCCGGGACGTCGACCAAGGTGAGGATGGGGATGTTGAAGGCGTTGAGGAAGCGGATGAAGCGGGCCGCCTTGTCGGAGGAGTCGATGTCGAGCGCCCCGGCCTTGTGGGCGGGGTTGTTGGCCACCACCCCGACCACGTCCCCCCCCAGGCGGAGGAAGCCGGTGACGATGTTCTTGGCGAAGCCCGCGTGGATCTCGAAGAACTTGTGCTCGTCGGCGATCTGCCAGATGATGTGGTGCACCCGGTAGGGCTTGCGCGGGTCCACCTCGCAGAGCGCCTCCAAGAGCGGCGTGGCCCGGCGCACCGGGTCGGGGTTGGCGACGCGGGGCGCGCGCTCCCAGCGGTTCTGCGGCAGATAGGTCAAGAGCTCCTTGAGCTGGCGGAAGCAGTCCTGCTCCGAGGCCGCCACGACGTGGCAGACGCCGGACTTCGCGCCGTGCACCTGGCTCCCGCCCAGGGCGTCGAAGGTCACGCTCTCGCCGGTGGCGGCCTTGACCACGTCGGGGCCCGTTACGAACATGTGGCTGAGCCCCTCGACCATGAAGACGAAATCCGTCAGGGCCGGCGAGTAGACCGCCCCGCCGGCGCAGGGCCCGAGGATCACGGAGATCTGGGGGATGATCCCCGAGCATCTCACGTTGCGGTAGAATATCTGGGCGTAGCCGTCGAGGGAGTCCACCCCCTCCTGGATGCGGGCCCCGCCCGAATCGAGGAGTCCGATGACCGGGACCCGGTTCTCGCAGGCCAGGTCCATGATCTTGCAGATCTTCTGCGCGTGCGCCAGCCCCAGGGATCCGCCCAGCACGGTGAAGTCCTGGGCGAAGACGCAGACCTCCCGCCCGCCGACGCGGCCGAAGCCGGTGATCACCCCGTCGCCGGGGATATGCTTCTCCTTGAGGCCGAAATCGTCGCAGCGCGTGGTCACCAGCAGGTCCAGCTCCTGGAAAGTCCCCTCGTCCATGAGGTAGAGGATGCGTTCGCGCGCGGTGAACTTGCCTTTGGCCTTGTGCGCCTGGACGCGCGCCGGGTCCCCTTCCAGGGCGCGGGCGATGGTGTCGCGCATCCGGCGGACGTTGGAGGGCGCCGCGCGCTGTTTCTTCTGTTTGGCTTCAGGCATGGACGCCTCCTGGCGTCCCCATGGACGCTCGGACCGGCACGGGGACGCTCGCGGCGGAAAAAGCGACGCTAAGGACGCCGTCGGAGGATACCCGGGTCTCGCAGCGGATCTCCGGGCGGCCGAGGGCCTCCCAGCGCGCGAGCGCCCGGCCATGGAACTCGGGGGCCGGGTTCCCGATCGAAGGGAAGCGGACATCCCAGAGGTCGACGCTCAGGCCCAGGCTCAAGAGCTTGAGCGCGGCCTCCTTGAGCGTCCATAACCGCGTCTGTCCCTCGGGGGAGGAAAACTCCGGGCTCCTCTCGCTCGGATGGGCGAAGATCGACGCGAAGGAGGCGGGGCGTTCGGCGACGATCTCGAGGTCCACGCCGATCAGGCGGCCCGGACCGGCCGTGGCGGCCGCGGCGCCCGAGGGGCCATGGGTGAGGGAGACGGGGATGTCATCGAGCGGCGTCCCGCGAAGGACGAGGAAAGGGGAGCCCTCCTCGCGGTTATGCACTTCCAATTCCACGGCCTCGGCTTTCTCCCCCCGCTCGGCCAGGACGGCGAGCGCCAGGCGCTTGGCCGCCAGCCGCCCCGAAAACCAGTCCAGCCTGCGCTTCGGCGTTTTCAGGGAGCCGAAAGCGGCGAGTTCGGCGGGCCCCAGCACGGCGGCTCGCGGGCGGCCGCCCCCTGCGCGAGAGGAGACCGGCTGCGCTCCGAGGACGGCGGCCCCTTGGCCGCCGAGTTCATCTTCCGGCATCCGTTCTCTTGCTTCCTCCGCCGTTATCCGTTCCAGACGATATTTCATGCGATCGCGATCATCCGGTAGCCGCTCAGGCGCACCCAGACGCGGTGCTCCTGATCGCAGACCACCGCGTCATAGACGCTCTTGTTCGGGCCGTCCTGGCCGCGGTACTCGGCGTAGACGAAGAGCTCCTCGGGCGGCAGGCCGCGCTCGAGCACCGAGACTCTCTCCACCGAGTCGGGCAGGGTCATGCGCTTGGCGAAATGGAGGTCCCGATAGCCGCAGGCCTGGAAGGCCGCCTCGACCAGCATGGGCTGGAAGGAGAGTTCCCTGGGCTCGGAGGCCCAGAGCGGCTTGGACGGGGCGCGATAAAGGGCCAGGACCGAGTCCTCGGTGATGGCGAGTATGCCGGCCAGCACCTGGAAGCTCGGGCCGTGGAAATACGCGGAGTACACGGCCCGCGCGTCCGCCGCGAAGCCGTTGCGGGGCGGGAAGGCCGGCTTGGTCAGTCCCTCCCAGGACTGGGGGCCCGCCCCCGTGCGCGCCGTGAAATGGGTTCGGGGCCCTCCGAGCTTCACTCCTTTTTTCACGAAATCCGTCCGGATGGCGAGGTCGCCCCGTTCGTCGGACTCCACCCGGACGCAGATGGGCCGGTTGCGCAAGAGCTTGACCGGCAGGGAGAAGCGGACCTGGCTGAGGATGGCCGGGACCTGGCCTTGGGCCTTCCCCGCGGTCTCCGCGAGGAGCTCCAAGCCCATGACGCCGGGCATGTAGGGTACCCCGTTGATGGCGTGGTCCGCCAGCCAGGGGTCGCTTTCGAGCGCGAAGGTCTTCTCCACGACCAGCTTCCCCCCCTCCTGCGAGAGCACTTTCTGGAACAGGGGCCGTTGAGGCAGGGGCCCCAGGTCCGTCCGCGCGGACTCGGCCGCGGCCTGCGCGGCGGGCGGGGCCGGCCGGGCGGGCTCGCGGCCCGCCGGCAGGGAGCTCAACTGTGCGTCGACGTCGAGCTTGCCCAGGGAGCCGGCGAGCACCCCCTCGGCCTGGCCGGCCGGAGAGACCCCCGCGCGCAGCAGGCGGTCCCCCCCGGTCTTGGGAGGCAGGTCTGGCACGC
>CAYWAR010000161.1:4771-6162 GCA_964455765.1 uncultured Elusimicrobia bacterium | reverse complement strand
AAAGTGGAGGCCGAAGACCAGGCGGAGCTCGACAGGAAGCTCCGGGAGCTCAAGGCCAGGAACGCCCAGGTCCAGAAGCGCCTCGACGAGACCCTCGCCGGACTCGCGGCCGAGTACCGCAAGAGGAGGGTGGCCCTCTACGCCGAGGCCGGGTTCCGCTTCAAGAACGAGGGTGTCGTGCAGGCCGACATCCCGGCCATGGTGCGGCGAAATGCTTCCCGCGTCGCCCCGGTCTCCAAGTCCTTCGCCGCCATGGCGGAGGAGCGCGAGTACGGGGTCGAGGAACTCGTGGGCGCGGTGAGCGCCATGGTCCAGACCGCCTTGCGCTATGAGATCCCCGCCGACCGGGCCGGGACCAAGGTCACCGGCGGCGTCCTGCCGCCGCCCAAGACCCTGGTGCTCGGCCAGGGGGACTGCGACACCAAGACCGCCCTGCTGGCGAGCGTGCTCAAGAATTGGCCGAACCTGAAGATGGTGGGCCTCGAGATCCCAGGCCATTATCTCATGGCCGTGCACCGCATTCCCCGCAAGGGCGAGGTGTTCATCGAATACGAGGGGCTTCCTTTCGTCATGATAGAATCCGCGGGCCCGGCCTGGCTGGCTCCGGGGACCGTGGGAGACGCCACGCGAACTTATCTGGAATCCGGCAACGAGTTCCGGATCCAGCCTATGTAGGAGACCCCCACGCCGCACGCGCCGAGACGGCTTCCTTTCGGCGCGGCGGGGGCTTTCGGGGGCAACGGGGCCGTTGTTTTTTAGGGGGATTAAAACATGTTTCTTACACGATTAATTCTGAGCCTGGCGGAGTTCGGCCTCTCCATCCTCCTCTCCATCCTGGTCATCTTCTCGAGCTACAAGGGCTTCCTTTGGATGTCCCCTCAGATGGACGCTGAGGCCGAGATCCACAAGGGCAACGCGGCCGTGGCCATCATGCTCGCTTCCCTGATGGCCGGCTCGGCGCTGATCATGCGCCAATCCATCTATCCCGTGGTGAGCATCCTGATGGTGGGGCTGACGGGAGAGAGCGGCGGGGCTTGGGGGGCCCTGCGGCTGGCCGGCTACGCCGCGGGCCATCTCGCCTTCGGCTTCCTTCTTTCCGTGGCCTGCGTCCAGCTTTCGCTGAAGTCCTTCGAGAAGCTCACCGGGGACTTGGACGAGGAGGAGGCGATCCGCAAGGGCAACGTGGCGGTCGCCGTGCTTCTGGCCGCCGTGGTGCTGATCCTCTCCACCTACATGGAGCAGGGGGTCAGCGCGCTGACGAAATCCCTCATCCCCCAGCCCAAGCTCGGCGGCCTGAGGATCATGCAATGAGTCTATCTCCCGGATCGGGCCCAAAAACCAGCGGTTTTTAGGGGAACGCGGGGATTGGGGCCGGCGGGGGCCAAGATAGA
>CAYWAR010000161.1:0-4761 GCA_964455765.1 uncultured Elusimicrobia bacterium | reverse complement strand
GGATCCCTAAAAACCGATTGTTTTTTGGGCCGATCCGCTCGTATGGGAGCCTCCGGCTCCTAGAATCTCAGGTCCGCTCCGAGGTTGAAGAAGCTCGCGTTGTTGCCCGTCCAGGCGATCCTCTGCCAGGAGGCATTGACCGCCAGCATCTCCAGACCCACCCGCAGGCCGAGGCCGACGGCCTTGGTCTCCGGAGCCTTCACCGAGGCGATCTCCTTGAACTGGGTGACGGTATAGGTGGCGTAGGGCGCGACCATGGGGAAGGCCGTGAACTCTCCGCTCAGATGGAGGCTCGTGTCCGGAAAGCTCCCGCCGATCGGGAGATGCCCTGTGATGAGGGTGCGTCCCGGGTAAGGAGCCGCCGCGGTATTGAGATCCTTGCTATAGGCGGATTTCGCCAGCCTTCCCGAGAGAAGGACGTTTAGGAAGGAGGCGCCCACGAAGGCGTGGATGTCGTTCTGTCCCAGCTTCTTCTCAGCCGTGGCTCCGGTCGCCTCTTCCCGGTGCTGGGTGTGGAGCAGGCCGCCGCCGAAATCCACCCGAGCTAGGCCCTTGCCCGTGGGCGCGCCCCCGCGTCCGGGCCCGCCGATGCGGCGCACCCCGCCCTCTCCCATCGGAGAGATGGTGAAGGAAACATCCGCCCCTCCGAAGTAGTTGGAGTAGCGCTGGTGCGGGAAAGTGCGCCCGGCGCTTGCGCCGATGCCGGCCCAGCGCGTGTCCATGCCCAGACGCAACTGGGCGGCCGAGATGGCGCCGTTGGAGTTCTTGTCCTGCGCCCGGTTGTACTCGGGCGTGATCGAGAAAGCGCCCAGGTTGACGCCCGCGTGGACGCTCGTTCCTTTGTATTCGTCCTTGCCAAAGGTCTGTCCCACCCCTCCGAGGAACACCGCGTGCGCCGGACTCGACAGCACCGTCGCCAGCATGACGCCCAAGAGCCTGTTCATTCCGCCTCCCTTAAGAATACGCGTTTCCTTAATATCGACAGTGACCCCGACTCGGTGGGGAATATAGCAATTCGACCGCCGGTTTTACAGCAGGCGGCGCAGGCAGGCGAGCGTGGCGTTGAAGTTCGCCTCCCAGGTGTTCGACCGCGCCGCGTCGGCGCCCTCGGCCCCCAGCCTCGCCCGCAGTCCTTCGTCGGCGAGGACGCGCTCCAGGTCCCGGGCCAGGGCCCCGGCCTCGGGCGCGTCGGAGAGCAGGGAGGATGCGAGGGGGCCGAAGAGCTCGGCGGCGCCCACGCGCCGGCTGGTCAGGACCGGGACGGCGCAGGCCATGGCCTCCTGCACGCTCTGGCCGAATTCCTCGTAGCGGGCCGGATGGCAGTAGACATCCAGGGCGTGGTAGGCGCTCTCGACCTTGTCGACGGGGGGGAGGAAATGGAGCCTGGAACCCAGGCCCGTGGAGGCCGCGCTCTCTTGCCAGGGACCCAAGCGGCTCTCCTTGCCGAGGACGAGAGCGTGGACGCGGTCCTTGATGGGCGCGCTCAGGCGGGCGAGGGCTTCCAAGAAGATGTCGAGGCCGCGCTTCTTGAAATCCCCGGAGGTGATGAAGCCCGCGAGCAGGGCGTCCTCGGGTATTCCCAGCCGCCGGCGCAGTGGAAGGCCCAGCTCCCGGCGACCGTCCGGCCGGAAGCGGAGCGGGTCGTGGCCGGGATGCACGACGCTCAGGAGGCCCTCCGGGATGGCGAAGCGGCGCATGAGCTCATCCTTCATGAGTCCCGAGTTGGCGATGAGGAGGCGGAAGGACTTCTCCCTTAATTGGCGCTCATGGATGCGTCCCACCCCCGAGGAGGCGGAGAGCGGAGTCCCGCGAACGGCCTCGTGCGCCGCGTGGACGCAGTTGTGGAGGCTGAGCACGTCCTGGCGCAGGGAGTCGCCATGGCCCCAGACCAGATCGAACTCCTTGGGGGAGAGCAGGGCCTCGGAGAGCGTCGCGAAGACGCGCCGCTTGAAATGACTGCCCCAGGGCCAGCCCGGCACGGGGTGGGGGCGGGCGCCGTAGGCCTTCAAGCGCCTGGAATCGAGCTTCTCCGCGTAGACATGGACCTCCCAGCCCAGGGCGCAGAGGCGGCGCGCGTGCTCGAAGATCGTGGTCTCGGTCCCGGTGGAGCCCCGGACCCGCCGGCAGGCGATGGCAACGCGGGGTTTCATCGCGTCCTCCATGCGGCCGGCATCCAGGCATAGAGCAGCGCCGCGCAGAAAAGCAGCAGGCAGAGGACGTATATCCAAAGGGCATGCAAAGGCTTCTCGGAGATGGACGCGCCCGATCGGACCCTCTTGGCCAATCCCTCCAGTTCCGGGTCGTGGAAGTAGTCCGCGCCCTGGAGGGATTCCAGCAGGATGAGGAGCCGTCCGGATTCCGGGGAATGGCCGATGGCCCAGTGCTCCAAGAAACCCGGCTGCGCGGTGGAGAGTTGGGCGGCCCCGGGAAGAGACTTCAACTCCTCCCAATGCCTTTCGCGCAGGAGGGCGCCCAGGCGCTTGACCCGCCGCCGATGCAGGACCCCGAATACCAGCGTAAGCGCGAGGGCTAGCCAATCCATCGGTCGTACCAGCGGGCCAGGGAGTAGACCATCCACAGGCGCGGGGCGTGGTCCACCAGCCCGGAGCGGTGCTCGGCGAGCAGGCGCCGGCAGAAGGGCCCGTCCACCCAGCCCTCGGAGAAAAGCCGGGAAGACCGGAGCGTGGACTCCACCGAGGCGCCCAAGCCCTTCCTGAGCCATTCCTTGAAGGGGAAGGAGAAGCCCATCTTGGGCCGGTCGATGATGGCGTCGGGGATGCGGCCCCGGGCGTAGCGCTTGAGCAGGCCCTTGAGCTTCCCCTCCGGGAGCTTGAGCGTCCCGGGCAGGGAGAAGCAGAACTCGGCGAGCTCATGGTCGAGGAAAGGGGCCCGGGCCTCCAGGGAGTGGAGCATGCTCACCCGGTCCACGCGTTGGAGAAGGACCTCGCCCATCTTGGTGTAGAACTCGATGAAGGAGACCAGGCTCTCCGGGTCGTGGGGGAGCGGAGAAGACTCGGCGAAGGTCCGGTAGAGCGACTCGATGAAGGCCAAGGCGCGGCGCCGGTCCCCGGAACGCTTCAAGGCTGGGCCGGCGACCTGATGGCGCTGGGAATGGTGGAAGCCGATGGAGGAGCCCAGGTAGGGGGGCTCGCCGCGCCGGGCGCGGCGCAGGAGGTCGTAGCGGCGATGGCCGCGGCGGACCCGATGATAGATCGGCGCGAGCGCCGCGGCGCCCAGCGCGGCCGCGCCGCGCCAAAGCGGGTCTTGGAAGCGGCGGATGTCGCGGACTCCGCCGCTCATCACGTCGTAGCCGAAGAAGAGCTCGTCGGAGCCCTCGCCCACTAGGACGACCTTGAAGCCGTCTTGATGGGCCCTGCGGCTGAGTTCGTGGAGCGGGACCCAGACCCAGTCCGAGATGGGCTCATCGAGCACCAGCGCGTCGTCTTGGAGGAGGGAAAGCGTCCGGCGCGAGTCCAGCCGAACCTCCTCGTAGCGCAGGGGGAAGCGTTTCGCGCTCAGGCGCGAGTACTCGAACTCGCTGTATTCCGGCAGGTCCTCGTAGCCGATCGAATAGGCGCTCATGTCCTTGACCCCGCCGCGGGCGAGTTCCGAGGCGATGAGAGTGGAATCCACTCCGCCGCTGAGGAAAAGGCAGACCGGCACGTCGCTGACCAGCCTGCGGCGCACCGCCTGCGAGAAGAGGGAGTCGAGCTTCTCCAGACAGTCCTTTTCGGAGGCCGGCGCGCGCCTCTTGCCGAAGGGGAGCCAGAAGCGCTCCAGACGGGGAGCTCCTTGCCCGCGCTTCTCCAGGAAATGGCCCGGGGGGACCTTCAAGACCCCCGCGAACAGCGTGTCCGGCGAGGGGACGAATTTGAGCGCGAGATAGGCGTCGAGGCCGGCCGGGTCCAGGGCCGCGGCCTTGCCGCGCAGGGAGAGCAGGGTCTTCGCCTCGGAGGCGAAGGCGAGCTCCCCGGCTTCCTCGCAGTAGAAGAGCGGCTTCTTGCCGGCCCGGTCGCGCGCGAGATATAGGGTGTCGGAGCGCGCGTCGTGCAGGGCGAAGGCGAACATGCCCGCCAGGCGGGGAAGCAGGCCGCCCAGGCCCCAGGCGCGGTAGCCCTCAAGGAGCACCTCGGTGTCGCTCTCCGTGGAGAAGGGGGCTCCCAGGGCGCGCAGTTCCTCCCTGAGCTCGCGGAAATTGTAGATCTCGCCGTTGAAGGCGATGCGCACCGAGCCGTCCTTGGAGAGCATGGGCTGGTTCGCGCGCGGGTCGAGGTCGAGGATGGCCAGGCGCCTATGGCCCAGGGCGATGCTTCCGCCCAACTGGAAGCCCTCGGCGTCGGGTCCCCGGTGGGCCAAGAGGTCCGCCGCGGCTTTGAGCCGCCGGTGGGCCGCCTCCGGCTCCAGTCCTTGGGGCCTCAGTATGCCGAGTATGCCGCACATGGGCGTCTATTCTACCCCTTTTTTATACAATGCCCGGTCATGAAGCTTCCCATGCATTGGAGGATATTCATCGGGCTGGCTCTCGGAGCCTGCCTGGGCCTGCTCGCCAGGGCCCTCCTCGAGCCCCAGGCCCTGGAATGGGCCGCCGCGCGCGTGGCCCAGCCCATCGGGCAGATCTTCATCCGCCTCATCTTCATGGCCGTGGTGCCCCTGGTGGTCTCGGCGCTCATCCTGGGCACGGCGGAGATCGGCGACGCGGGCAAGGTGGGCCGGATCGGCTTCAAGACGCTGGTCTTCACCCTGCTCTTCTCCACGCTGGCC
>CAYWAR010000160.1:0-6223 GCA_964455765.1 uncultured Elusimicrobia bacterium | reverse complement strand
CCCGGTCGCCCCCATGCAGACTGTCGGGATGCGTTTTCCAGGACCCCGCCTGCCTATGGTGGACATCCGCCTCCCCTCGCAAGGCCTGCCCATACAACCCGTTTTCTTTCAAGCCTCGGTGCTCCCCCGGTTGAGTTTTCCACAGCCGCAGGGACCGGCATTCCCTGTCCCGGTGGGAAAGCCCCACTGGCCGGCCGCACCGGTGAAACTGGAGCCCGCGACTCCCGCCGGCCCCGCAAAACCGAGCCGCAAGCCCAAGTCCTCCGAGCCGCGAGAGGCTTCGACCCAGTCGCTCTCCCTCCAGACGCTGGAGGCTTCCTGGAAAAAAGGTCTGCGCGCCCCTGAAGGGGGCGGCGCGGCCCTCTCCGCTCCGGAGGGAGGGGAGGGCCTCGCGGCGAGGCTCCAGGCCGCCTTCGACGGCTCCCTGCCGGAGGAGGTCGCCGCGGCGCCCGAGCCCGTGGACACCCGTCCTTCCGCTCCCACCCAGAACCTCCCGGAATGGGAGCTTGAACGGGACCTCGGCGTCCGCTGACCAGCACCCCGGCAACGCCGCGGCTGTAACAACCCCGTAACATCCTCGAAACATCCCCTTAACGCCCATGTGCCATATTGGAAGCAAGGACGATGAAAGCCCAAACGACTCAGACCGAGTGGGAAGACCTGGTCCTCAGAGAAGAGCCTGAGGCCGCTCCTTCCGTTCCCCAGCCCGCGCTCCGTCCCTCGGCAGGCCCCGACCTCCTCGAGCAGAAGATGGCCTCCTACATGACGCACGAACTCCGGGCTCCCTTGACCTCCATCCGCTCCGCGCTCGGACTCCTGCAGATGCAGTTGGAAGGACGGCTCCAGCCCGATGAACGCCAGATCCTCGGCCTCGCGCTCAAGAACTCAGAGAGGCTCAACGGCCTGATCACCGACATCCTCGATTTCTCGAAGCTCCAAGCCGGCAAGATGAAGATGTCCCTGGAGGCCGCGCGCGCCGAGGACCTCATCGACGAGGCCATCGACACCCTCCGCTCCTGGTCCGTGTCCAAGGGCGTGCGCCTCGTCCGCGCGGAGGGAGAGCCCCTCCCCCGGATCTACGCGGACCCCAAACGCTCGGTGCAGGTGCTCGTCAACCTGCTCTCCAACGCCATCAAATTCACCCCCGCCGGAGGCAAAGTCGAGGTCTCCGCGGCCCCCGGCCGGCACGAGCATGCGGGCACCATCGTCTTTCGGGTCAAGGATACAGGCCCCGGCATCGCCAAAGGGGACATCGAGCGCATATTCCATTGCTTCGAGCAGTCCGCCCTCGGCGCCAAGGCCTCCAACGGCACCGGCCTGGGCCTGACGCTCTCGCGCGCGATGGTGGAACTCCAGGGGGGGAGGATCTGGGCCGAGAGTTGGAAAGGGCTGGGCGCCTCCTTCTTCTTCACCATCCCCATCCTGCGCAACGACATGGCGCGACCCGTGGAAGTCTACCCCAAGCCCGTCGAGTACCACGGCCTCTTCGTCTCCGTCTTCCGCCGAATGAACTCCTTCGTCGCCGCCCTCTTCGCCTGACACACCCTAGTGTCCGGTCGTTTTCCGGAACTCGACGATCAGCTCCGCGACCTGCTTTTCGAGCTTCGCATAGAGCTCTACATAGAGCTCCATGGTCCCGTCTAAGGGGTCGGCGATGTTCCAATGCCGGATCTCCCGCGCCGGGACCAGGCCCTTGGCGGGGGGACAGCCCACTTCCACCACGCAATCCCACTCTCGCCCGCCCAGAGAGTCGAAGCCCTTGGGCTTGGCCTCCCGAATGCGCAGGCCGTGCTCCTCGAGTATCCGCGCGGCTTTCGGATCGACGCCCTCGGAGGGCCTAAGTCCGGCGCTGGAGAGCGCCCAGGACGAAGGTGCCTTGGAGCGGCAGAGGGCCTCGGCGATCTGGCTTCGGCAGGCGTTGTGCATGCACACGAAGAGGATGGAGGGGGCTCTCATCCCTTCTTGTCCAGACGCACTTGGGTCAAGTCGGAGATCAGGTTCCCGGCCCAGCGGTAGATGTTGTTCTCCTTGATGGTCTCCCTCATCCGTTTCATGCGCGCCGTCCTCTCCTCCGGGCTCATCTCGAGCCCGTAGCGTATCGCCTCCGCCGTCCGTTCCGCGTCGTAGGGGTTGATGATCAGGGCGTCCCTGAGCTCCCGGGAGGCGCCCGCGAAGCGGCTGAGGATGAGGACGCCGTCGTCCCTTTCCCGGGCCGCCACGAACTCCTTGGCCACCAGGTTCATCCCGTCGTGCAGGGAAGTTACCATGCACAGGTCGGCTTCCCGGTAATAGGGCATGATCTCCTGGTGGCTATGGTGCCTGTCGAGGAAGACGATGGGCTTCCAGTTGCGGGCCTTGAAGCGCCAATTGATCCGCTCGGCCTCGGCCTCCACTTCCGCCAGGAAGTCATGGTAGCGCTTGATGTGAGTGCGGCTCGGGGCTCCGATCTGGACGAAGGTGAATTCTCCCTGATAGGCGGGGTATTTCTCCAGGAAACGCTCGATGGCCCGAAAGCGCTCCAACACCCCCTTGGTATAGTCCATCCTCTCCACGCCGATGCCCAGGTATTTCGCCTGGACCCCCAGCTCCTTGAGCAAGGCGGCGCGGTCCTTCCCGTTGGGCTGGGGGGAGACGTCATGGAAGGCGGCGGGGAAGGCGACGCTGATGGGGAAGGGTTTGACCAGGGTGGAGTGGCTCTCCTTGGTCACGGAGAAGCGCTCCCAATCCACCCGCGATTCCAGGACGCGGTCGACGGTGTCCAGGAAATTATTGCAATGGAACTGCGTATGAAAGCCGATGAGGTCCGCCCCCAGCATCCCGTAGAGGAGTTCCCGTTGCCAGGGGCATATCCCGAACGCCTCGGGATTGGGCCAAGGGATATGCCAGAAAAGCGCGATCCGCGCGTCCGGACGCCTCTCCTTGAGATACCTCGGCAACATCGCGAAATGGTAGTCCTGGATGAGGACGCAAGGCTCATCGAGCCCCTCCAATTCCTCCAGGACCGCGTCGCAGAATTTCTTATTGGCGGCCTGGTATTGGGCCCAGTCTTCCTCGCGGAAAAGCGGACGGGCGTGGGCGATGTGGCACAAAGGCCAGAGTCCCTCGTTGGAAAATCCGTAGTAATAGCCGTTCTCCTCCTCCTTGCTGAGGGCCACCCGCCGCAAGGTGTAGAGCGGGTCCTCGGTGGGCACCTTGACCCGGCCGTTCTCATCGGCCGTCTCCCAATCCGCGTCCCCGGCCCCGTGGGCGATCCAGGTCCCTCCGCAGGAGCGCAGAACCGGGTCGAGAGCAGTGACCAAGCCCCCGGCCGGAACGATGCACTCGACGGTCCTGCCCCTGCGGACATGCATGTAGGGTTCCCGGTTGGACACGATGAAGAGGGGCTTCCCCTTGAGTTTTGTTTTGACATGCTCCTTGAGTCGCTCCGGCGTCCAAAGGGATTCCGCGGCCCGGCGCAGACGGGCCTCCTCCTCCGCCGCCTCCTTGGCCGCGGCCAGGTGCTTGGCGAAGGTAGTCACCTCCCGGGCGATGGGGGCGAAGAGGTCTTCCGTGGGAAGGGGGGGGAGCCCGGCCTCCTCGCCGGAACGCAGGCGCTTCATCCACTCCGCGGTCTTGGCGATGGGTCCCAGGACGCTGACGCGGATGACGAGCAGGGTCACCAGGGAGATGAGCACCATCTGGGCCAGGACGCGTTGGAACGCCAGCCGCCAGATGCGGGAGAGCTGGGATTCGATGTAGGAGGAGTCATGGACGAGAAGAAGAGCGCCGGCCGTCTTGTCCCCGACCCGGAGCGGAAGGGAATAGAGATGCCTTTGCTTCCCCTCTAGATCCACGAAGCGGCCGGCATCCGCCGATGCGGAGAGCGACTCCGTTACCACCGCGGGGGTGGCGGGCAGGGCCGAGGAGAGGCTTGCCGTGACCGCGAGCGGACCGCCCTGGGGATCGTAGACCGCGACCCCGGCCAGACGCTCCCGGTTGCCGAACTTCTCCACCAGGCGCTGAAGCTTGGGCGTAGGCCCTTTGTCCAGGAGAGGCTCGACGGCTTCCTGGAGGCTTTGGGCCAGGAGGCGCGAGCGCCGGTCGAGTTCCTCCTCCTGGCGCTGCCGTTCCTGGCGCACATGGAAGAACGCCGAGATGGCGGCGACCGACGCCACCGCGACGATCAGGGACAGGGTGAGCTTAAGGGTGATCTTCATTCTGGAGTTTGTTCTTGGAGAGGATTCGGGCCGCCGTTCACCTCCGGAAAATGGAAAAGCCGCCGCCGGGCTCTCCCGGATGGCGGCCCGACCATCCCATTCCCTCCGGAGCGGACGCCTCCGGACCCTTGCCGTCGAGTAAGTATATCGAATGTCTTGAACAGAGCGCAAGGTTCGCCGCGCCGGGCTCCCGTTTGCTAGTATCCAACGCTCATGTCAACTTCGAACAGAGGCTATGTCCTCCTCGGCATCGCGTGCCTGCTGGCCTCCGCCTGCTATGACAACATCCGCGGCCCCTTGCTGCCCCTCTTCGCCGAGAGTTACGGCCTCGACTACTCCAAGACCTCGGCGTTCCTGACCGCGGGCTCGATCTCCTCCTTCCTCTTCGCCCTCCTCTCGGTGCCGCTCCTCTCCCGCTGGACCGAACGCGGCTATCTGCGCTTCGCCCTCGTGCTCCAAGCCGGGGCCGTGCTCTGCACCGCGCTGGGCGGGAGCTTCGGCTTCCTCCTCCTCTCCGGTTTGCTCTGGGGCGGAGGCAACACCGGCATCGGATTATCCTCCAACCTCCTCACCATCCGGGGATCCGACGAAAGCAACCGCTCCCGCCTTCTCAACGGCCTCCATGTCTTCTACGGCTTGGGTTCCACGCTCCCCGCCTTCTATGTGGCCTTCGCGGTGGGCCGCCATTGGTCCCTGGCCGCGATGCTGGCCTGGACGCTTCTTCTCCTCCCCGCGCTCGGTCTATTCTCCCAAGGAGTCGAGCTGGGCAAGCCCCCTTCCGGCTCGGGCTCCTCGGCAGGCTGGGGCGCTCTGCTCACACGGCGCGCTCTTCTGGCCAACCTCTGCCTCTCCTTCTACGTGATGGGGGAGGTCCTCGCCTCCATGTGGCTGGTCACCTATCTGCGCGATCACACCGGGATGGACGTGCCCCACGCCAGCCGCGTCCTCCAGGGATTCTTCCTCTGCCTGGCCGCCGGCCGCCTGCTCAGCGCGCTCTTCGTGCGCCCCTCGATCGAGACCGCGCTCCAGCCCCTCTGCATCCTCGGCGGGATGGGGCTTCTGCTCTGCGGACTCTGGGGCTGGACTCCGGGCTTCGCGCTCTGTGCCCTGGCCATGGGGCCCTTCTACCCCTTGATGCTCTCCTCCATCGTCCGGGACTTCCCCTCCGAGTATCCCCGCCTGGTCTCCTTCGCCAACGCCGTCATGACCGTGGCTTTGGCCGCGGGGCATCTGGCCATCGGGACCCTGAGCGACGCGACCTCCATCCACGCGGCGTTCTTCGTGCCCCCGTTGTGCCTGTTGGTTTCACTCGGCCTCTTCGGCCTTCTGGCGGCGGAGAGGGGAAGGACGAGATGAGGGAAGCTTCGGGCCTTCGCACGCTGCGGGCGGCGGGGTGCTTCCTTGCCCTCCTCTCGCCCGCGGGCCTGCGGGCCGAACCCTATCGGCTTCCCCCGGACTTGGACCTCCTGGCGCTCGAAGGCCTCAGGGACATGTACCGCCTCGACTACTCCTCGGCCGAGGGATCCTTCCGGAAGATGGACTCGCTTCAGCCCGCCCATCCGAGCGGACCCTTGTTCATGGCGGGACTCCATTGGTGGCGGCGGACGCAGAGAGTCGACATCGCGGAGGAAGACCGCTCCTTGGAGGACGCTTTCAAGGGAGCGGTGCGCCTGTGCATGGAAAGGGCGGACCGGCCCGAGACCTGGGGCGGCACCCCGGCGCAGGAGCAGCTTTACAAAGGGATGGCCCACGGGATGATGGCCCGCTGGCACATCGTCAACTTCAACTGGGTTCGCGCCTACTTCTGGGGAAAAAAAAGCCGCCGCCAGTTGAGGAAGGCGGTCAAGGCCGACCCCGAGCTCTACGACGCCTATCTAGGCCTGGGCATATTCGATTACTACGCCGACGTGATACCCCGCTCCCTGCATATCCCTTCGCTGCTGTTCGTGCGGGGGGACAGGAAAGCCGGACTGGAAGCGGTGGAAAGGACTCTGCGCGAGGGCCGCTACAATCTCGCGGAGGCACGC
>CAYWAR010000159.1:4637-6223 GCA_964455765.1 uncultured Elusimicrobia bacterium | reverse complement strand
GGTGACCGGGCGGCCGGTCGCCGACGAGGGCCGGTGGATCAACGACAAGGGCCAGAAGTGGACCAAGACCTCCGCGGCCGCCGCCGCGGACCTCAAGGCCGAGAACGAGCCGCTCCTGGACGTCAACGGCGACGAGATCCCGGACAACTTCGATTTCCTGGGCACGGGCAAGAGGCAGTTCGTGAGCCTCATCGGCTCGGACAAGCCTTCGCTGGACCTCAACGGCGACGGGATCCTCGACATCGACATCAACAGCGACGGCATCCCGGACCGGGTGACCGACGACGGCAAAGGCAACCCCATCTTCTTCGTGGTGGACAGGGACGGCAAGGCCCAGCCGGTCTCCGACCAAGGGCTGGCCATGTCCGCCTGGAACGCCAACAGCACGGAAGTGCGGGCTTCCTGGGCCAAGCCCACCTCCACCGGAGCCATCGCGGGCTACCAGCTCGCCGTCGGCAAGAGCTTCGACGAGTATAGCTCCTTCACCTTCGGCTGGAAGACGCTGGGCGCGGTCACCTCGGGCACGGTCACCGGGCTGGCCCTGCCCGTTCCCAAGATCACGCGCCTGAGCCAGCCCTTTGGGCCCACCGATACCGTCATCAAGGTGGAGGACGCGAGCAACTTCTTTAACCAGGGCAAGCTGGCGGTGGGCTCGGAGGTGCTCGGGGCTCAGCGCGTCTCCAACACCGAGTTCCGCGTGCTCGCCGGCCAGGCGGGGTGCCCGGGGGAGACGGGCCGCGGCTGTTCGGGCTCCCTGCCCCAGACCCATCTGCCCGGGGAGCTGGTCTCCGATGAGATGGTGCTGGTCTCGGTGCGCGGATTTACCAGCGCCGCGGACCCCGAGAACACCTCGGTGCCCTCCAAGTCCGGCCGGCCGCTCCTGGTCTTCCGCATCGACGCCACGCCCCCGGTCATGCCCGGCAAGGCCTTGCCCCAGGGGCCGCCGGGGCAGGCGGCCGGGGAGAGCTTCGTTGTGGCTTGGGACGCCTCGCGCGACTCGGAGTCCGGCGTCATGGTCTACGAGGTGCAGGAGAGGAGCGGCACCAACCCGGTGTGGCGCTCCTTGGGCGTCATCCCGGCGGTCAAGACCGGAGGGGTCGTCAACAACTCCTATCACGTGGGCAACACCTCCAGCAGTCCGGCGGAGAGGAAGCGCGAGTCCAACCAGTTCCTCACCTACCGCGTGCGCTCCTACAACAACGCGGGGCTCGCCTCCGCCTGGTCGACGGAGTCCCAGGCCGTGGCCACCACGCTGGCCACCACCGTGGTCGACAACGTCTCCAACTATCCCAACCCCTTCGACACGCGCAAGGGCGGGCCCGAGGGCAAGACCGTCATCACTTACACGCTCGGCGCGGACTCCGACGTCCAGATCACCATCTACGACCTGCTCGGCTACGTGGTCAAGAGCATCAAGCTCAACCCCGGCGAGATGGGCGCCCGCGTCGGACCGAACTTCGTCGAGTGGGACGGCCGCAACGGCATGGGGCGCCTGGTGTCCAAGGGCGGCTACATCGCCCGCATCAAGGTGGGCTCGGGCCTGGGCACCGCAACCGTCATCCGAAAGATCGGCGTCATCCATTAAT
>CAYWAR010000159.1:0-4627 GCA_964455765.1 uncultured Elusimicrobia bacterium | reverse complement strand
TCCCGAACCCCCGACAAATTCCATGGAATTTGTCGGGGGTTCGGTCCTGATCCCCTAGGTCTTGACAAGTCAAGACCTAGGGGGTATACTCAAGGTGCAGTATCGGACGAAAACGGCAAACCCGGCGCAAGCCGGGGGCGCAAAGCCAACGATCCCCGCCCGCGGGGAGGTCAGGCTGCCGAAACGATGGCTCAGAGCATTGAGAAACTGCGCATCGGCCCGAAAGCGGCGCGTTTAAGCGTCGCCTTGGGCTTTTTGTTCGCCCTGACTCCCTCGGCCTCGCGCGCGGGGGAGTCCGGCGGCCAACCCGGAGCCTTCACGCAATTCGGGGTCGGCGCCCGCGCCTTGGGGATGGGCGGCGCGTTCTACGCCATCGCCGACGACGCCACGGCGGCCTATTGGAATCCGGCCGGACTCGCCTACCTGCAGCGCAAGGAAGCCACCTTCATGTCCGCCAAGCTCTTCGCGGGAACGGATTACGGCTACCTGGCCTACGCCCATCCCACCGCGACCAAGGGGACTTTCGCGCTGGGCGTGACGACGCTGAAGTCCGGCGGTTTCGAGAAGGTGGACGCGGTGTTCAATCCGACGACCGGCGAGCCCGTCAGCATCACCCAGAACGGCACCTTCTCGGACCAGCAGCGGGCCCTGGGCTTCTCCTGGGGCAGGGAGGCCACCGAGACCATGTCCTTCGGCCTCTCCATGAAGAAGATCGACCGCCAGCTCGATTCCTCCTCGGACAGCACCTACGCCCTGGACATCGGGACCATGAAGAATTTCGGGACGGTCTACCGCCTGGCGCTGGGCATGCAGAACGTGTTCAGCCAGACCACCGGGGACACCGACGACAAATTCCCGGTCGCCGTGAAGGTCGGCAACGGCCTGCGCCTGTTCAAGGACAAGCTCCTGCTCGGCTTCGACCTCTCCAAGGTCCAATCCGCGGACCTCAACTGGCGCTTCGGAGGGGAATACTGGGCCACGAACTGGTGCGCCTTCCGCTTCGGCATGCTGGCCGCTCCCCAGATACAGGAAAGCGATTTCGGCTTCGGCTTCCGCTTCCAGCGCATCCAACTCGATCTCGGCTTCGGCATCCATGAGCTGGGGACGAGCATGCGCACGTCCATGGGCTTCCGCTTCGGGCGCTCCCGCGACGACCGCTCCTCGGATTCGGTCCGGCTCCTCATCGAGCAGGGTTACGAGGCGTTCAAGGAGGGGGATTTCACCCTGGCCGCCCTGCGCCTCAACCAGGCCCTGGACGCGGCCCCCAACAACAAGCAGGTCAAGGCCATGCTCGCCCGGCTCCAGCTCGTCGTCGGCTACGTGCCGCAGGCCCAGGGGGGGGAGGAGTTCCAGACCTACGTGCGCAAGGGCGTCATCTCCTACGTGGACGGGCGCGACCTGCGCGGGTCGGTCAACGCCCTGCGCTACGCCTACAACAAGAACACCAAGGACGAGAAGGTCCTCGCCCTGCTCAACCTGGTGGAGAAGGAGGCCGGGGTCGGCGAGGTCACCCGCCGCGTGGACGGCCCCGAGCAGTTCACCTTCGTCGACCAGAAGCTCTACGATGCCCGCCAGGCCATCTACGACGGGAAATACGACCTCGCCATCCGCCGCGCCCAGGACGTCCTGGACCTGGAACCCGCCAACACCACGGCCCTGGAAGTCATGGGATCGGCCTTCTTCATGATGGAGGAGAAAGCCAAGGCCAAGGCCGTCTGGAAGCGGGTCCTTGAGATCGACCCCAACAACAAGACGGTCGGTGAGTTCATTAAACGGATCTAATCCGAAAAACCGGCGAATTTCCATGAAATTCGCCGGTTTTTCGTCTTCTTGACTTGAAAGCGTAACAGAATCCCGATAAACTTGAGGGGCCGGCATATATAAATATGCGAAAAAGCCCAATCCTCTTCTTTCTGGCGGTTCTCCTGGCGCCCATGAGCGCCTGGGCGGTCATCGAAGCCCCCCAGATGACGCTTGTGGAGCGGCGCGAGGCCATCATCAAGGACTCCGAAGGCCGCATCCAGAAGGACATCCTCGACCCCCTTCTCGGCTCCGACAAGGCCAAGGTTTTCGTGGATGTCGATCTGGAGGTGCGCGCCCGGCGTCAGGAGAACCTCAAAGAGGGGTCCGGCATGATGGAGAAGTACAAAGAGAAGGGCGGGGAGAAGGGCCAGGGCTTCGCCACCCAATTCATCCTGCCCGGCGTCCCCACGCCCAAGCACATCAACAAGGACATGGACAAAGGCAAGCCCGAGTCGGCCCAGGGCATCACCGGCGGCCAGTTGAAGGTCGACCAGGAGGAAGTGTACTCCCAGGAGCTGGTGGTCAAGAGTTTCCGGGTCGCGGTGATCCACGACAACAAGATACGCTCCGACAAGACCAAGATGATTCGCTCGCTGATCGTCGACGCGATGGAGAAGTACAAGCTCAAGCCGGAGGACGTCCGGTTCATCCCCGCGCCGTTCCATGAGGGGAAAGCGCGCGAGTGGATCGACGACCTCAAGGAGCCCAAGGTCTATCTGCCGCTCCTCTACGCCGGGCTCCTCCTGCTCCTGCTGATGTTCCTCTTCGGCCCCTTCTCGCGCTTCCTGCGGCGCTACACCGAAGCCCTCGCCCAGAAGCCCGCCGCGGAGATCAACGTGGAATCCAATATCGAGTCGCCGGAGGAGGAGGGCGGGGGCGGCGGAGGCGGGGGCGGAGGGCCGGAGAAGAGCTTGCTCGACATCATGCTGGGGCATAAACCTCCCGAGCCCCCCGCCGAAGCGGAGGACGAGATGAAGAAATTCGAGCCCTTCACCTACATCAGCGAGGAGAACCTCAAGCGGCTGGTGACCCTCTTCCTGCTGCGGCGCGAGGAGCCGTGGCTGATCGCCGTGGTCCTCAGCTACCTCCGCCCGGAATACGCGCGTCGGGTGCTGACCTCCCTGCCCGTGGAGCTCCAGGCCAAGGTGGCCCTGGAGGCCCTGACCGTGCGCCAGGTGACCCGGGAGCAGGTCACGGCCATCGACGCGGACATCAAGGAGAGCATCGATTTCGTCGTCGGAGGCATCGAGCGCCTGACCAAAATGCTCGAGGAAGCCGACGGCGCCACCCGCACGAACATCCTCGAGCACCTCAAGAACGAGAAGCCCGCGGTCTATGAGCGCGTGCGCAAGTCCATCCTCCTCTTCGAGGACGTCGCCACCTTCCCGGATCGCGACATGCAGGCGGTGGTCCGCGAGCTCAAGACCGAGAACATGGCCCGGGCCTTGCAGAACGCGCCCCCGGAAGTGGTCAACAAGTTCTTCGCCAACATGTCCGCGGGCGCCGCCTCCCTGCTCAAGGAGTCCATGGAATACGTCAAGGAGCTCACCCCGGCCCAGTTGGAGGAGGAGCGCACGCAGATCATGGACCGCGTGAAGTCCATGGAGAAGGAGGGAAAGATCAGCGTGCGCAAGGGAGCCGACCAGGAGGATTTCCAGGAGGTCCTCGAGGCCCCGGCCCGGCGTCCCGCGGGTGGCCGCCCCCCGGCACGGGAGGCCCCGCAGGAGGAAGCTTCCGCGCAGGCCCCCTTGGCCCCCGACCCGGAGGGAGCGCGCCGCCTCTTCGATTCCGGCGTCCGGCTGCAAGAGGAAGGGAACCTCGACGAGGCGGTCAAGCATTTCCGCCAAGCCCTGGAAAAAGACCCGGAGCTATGGCAGGCCCAGCAATATCTGGGCACCGCCTTCTATCAGATGGGACGCACCTCCGAGTCCCTGATCTATTTCGAGAAAGTGCTCGCGCATCACCAGGACCCCCAACTCCAATCGTGGGTCGAGGGCCTGAAGGCTCAGAGCCATACATGAACGACAACATGAGGGACTCCCATGGCTGAAGAAAAACCGAAGAAACCCGCGTCGAACATGCCGCCTCTCCCGCTTCCCGGCATGCCGCCCTTGCCGGGCGCGATGGCGCGGCCCCCCCTGCCGATCGCGCGCCCGCAAGACCCCGGAAGCTTCGGGGGCGGGACTCCTCCCCCGATGCCGTATTCGCCCCAGCCTCCTTGGGGGACTCCTCCCGCGGGAGCCCCTTGGCCGCAGCCCTACTTCCAGGCCCCGGCGTGGGGCCCGCCCGCCGCCGGTCCCTTCGGAGCCTACGGCATGCCCATGGCTCCCGCCGGCGGTCCGGCTCCGTGGCCCCAGCCCCCTGCGGGAGCGGAGTACGGCCGCCCTCCGGGGACGACGCCCCCCTGGGCGACGCCCCCCGCCGGCCCGGCGGTCCCGGCCGGTCCCTCGGAAGCCGATAAGCGGGTCGCGGAGCTCGAGCGCAGGCTTCAGGAGGAGCGGGAAAAGGTGCTCCTGGCCAGCCTGAAATCCAAGGAGGAGTCGGCGGTCGCCGCCCGGGTGGAGACCTCCATCAAGGAGGTGCAGGACAAGCTGCGCCGGGACCGGCGCGACGCGGAGATGGAGGAGACGCGGCTCAAGCTCGAGGCCCGCATCCAGGAGCTCGAGAACCGCCTCGTCTCCGAGCGGGAGACCTGGGTCTCCACTCTCAAGGGACAGCTTCAGACCCGGGAGGTGCAGGACAAGGAGATCGAGACCCAGTTCACCGGCCGCATCCAGGAGATGGAGCGCCGCTGGCTGGAGGAGAAGGCGCATTGGCAGAAGCT
>CAYWAR010000158.1:0-6224 GCA_964455765.1 uncultured Elusimicrobia bacterium | reverse complement strand
AGCTCATCCCCGCGGAGAACTCCCGCATCCTGGAGACCGGAGCCGCGTATCACGGCTATCCCCGCCGCGGCCTGCGCGTCGAGTCCGAAGCCCTCGCCTCGACCTACGAGCTCCCCCATCGCTCCTTCCGGTCCACCTTGGCCGGCTGGGAGACGCGCGCCGCGCTCGAGCGCGGCCCTTGGTCCGCGGGAGCGGCCGCGGAACTGCGTTCCGGCATGGGGAGGGCCGGGGCTCCCGGACTCTACGGACGCTGGAAGGGCGCCGATGGCTGGTCCTTCGCCGCAGAGGCATGGTGGCGCAGGCCTTGGGTGGAATCCGGAGAGACCGTGGCCGCCCAGGCGGACTCCGAGGAGGCCGACCTGCGCCTGGAGACGAGGCCGCTCTCCAGGCTGTATTTGGGGGGCCAACTCCGCTATAATCTGCACAGGATCGCCGGAGGGGGTTGGGCGCGCAGGACGACCCTGGTCCCGGAGGGCTCGGTGGCTCTCCTGAACAAGCCGCTCTATCTGGCCCTGGGAGTGCGCTTCGTGGCGGAGGATGCCCGGGGAAACGACCTGTTCTTCGCCAGGCTCCCGCTGATCCGGCGCTCCAGGACGGCGTACCTGACCCTTCCTTTCGGGAAGCGTTGGAGGCAGGGACGCGCGCGCATGGACGGCTATGTCTTCAACGGCCATGATCCGGGACGCGGGAGGGAGTTCTTGCGCGCCGACCTCGTCGGCATGGGACTCAACGCCGAGACGGACCTGGGGGGGCGCTTGCGCGTGAGCGCGGGCTACGAGTTCACCCGCGACTCCGAGGCGGGGCTGGCGCAGGGGAAGTCGCAGACCGGACGCCTGTCCCTGCGCTGGCATTGGCCCGGGAAGCGACTGGAACAAAATGAAACTATTGGTCGTTGACGACGAGCGGGACATGACCGAGCTGACCGGGGCCTATCTTCGGCTCCACGGCATCGAAGTCGACGCCTGCAACGACCCCGAACAGGTCGTCGCCCGCCTGAAAGCCGGCTCCTACGACGCGCTGGTGGTGGACCTCATGATGTACCCCATGGACGGCTTCTCCCTGCTCCACGAGGTCCGCGGCCTGCCGGAGTTCTCGCAGACCCCCATCGTCGTGCTCTCGGCCAAGAGGCTCAGCGAGGAGGAGCGCAAGGACCTCCTCACGATGAAGGTGCATTTCCTCCCCAAGCCCTGCCACATGCCGCGTCTCCTGCAGGCCCTCCAACCCAAGTGACGCGGGACTGCCGGTGATGCGGGGCCGAAGCTACCTCTACGAGATACCGGTCTTCTATCTCCTGCTGAGCGCCCTCCAGCGCGCGCTCTTCCCGGAGAATTTCTCCTTCCACCTGAGCAGTCCGAGCCCCTACTGGCTGGGCATACTCCTCTTCGGCCTGCGCTACGGGCTCTTCCCCGGCCTCCTGGCCGGCGCCGCATCCGCCGGGCTCTACGCCCTGGGCTTCAAGCTGGCGGGAGAGGGCTACCGTCTCGACGACGCCGACTTCTACCTCCAGCCCGGCCTCTTCATCGTCTTCGGCGCGGTGATGGGAGGGGTCATCGACCGCTACCGCCAGGCCATCGCCTCCCTGGACTCGCGCATCGAGGAGCTCACGGGCAAGAACCGCGGGCTCCTGGAACAGATCCGGGCCCAAGACAAGGCCCAGCGCGTCATCGAACAGCAAGTGGTCTCCCAGATGTCCTCGCTGGTCACGCTCTACCACGGCTCCCGGAACCTGGCGAGCCTCGAGCGCGGCGCGCTGTTCACGGGCATGCTCGATTTCTTCACCCAGGCCCTGAGCGCGGAAAAGACCGCTCTCTTCGTTCAAGAAGGGGAGCGCTGGGTCCTTCGCGAGGAGCGCGGCTGGGCCAAGGAGGACCCCTATCCCCGGTCCCTGGGCTACACCGAGGGCATCATCGGCAAGGCCGGCTCCGAGAAGAGGGTCGCGAGCCTTCGGGACTGGCTGGGAGAAGACGCGGGGACGGCGTCCGGCGAGGCCGGGAAGTCCGACGCCATCATGGCGGCCCCCATCCTCGACCCCGCCGGGGAGACGGCGGCGGTGTTCAGCGTGCAGGCCATGCCCCTGCTGCGCTTCAACAGCGCGAGCGTGAACCTCCAATCCCTGCTCGCCGGCTGGGGCGCGGAGGCCCTGGCCAAGGTCGCGCAGTTCGAGGAGCTCAAGTCTCATTCGATCTTCGACGAGGGCTTCGGCGTGCATAACGAGCGCTATTTCCAGACCCGCTCCGCCCAAGAATTCCGCCGGAGCGTGGAGACCGGGCATCCCTTCTCCCTGCTCTTGGCCTCCCCCCTGGGCATCGAGGGGCTCTCCGCGGAGCGCCGGGGGATGTTCCTGCACGCCCTCTGCCGCGTCCTGCGGGAGGCCTCCGGCCCCCTCGACATCGTCACCACCACCCCCTTTCCCGAGGCCCCCTTCTCCCTCCTCATGCCCGCCTCCCCGGCCGCGGAAGCGGCCAAGCGGCGGGAAAGCCTCCTCTCCTCCTACGCGAACCTGGGTCTCGACACGCCCCTGCGCGTGGCCGCGGGGTCCTTCGGGCCGGACACTCCGGACTTGGGGTCATTCCTTGCCAGAACCCGCCAAGAGCTCCGCGGATAGGCGTTTCTTCCTCCTCTGGCTCCTCTCGGGGCTCCTCGACATCCCCCTGCTCTGGGTGGTCTCCGGAGGGGATGCCTTGCTCCCGCTCTCCTGGGCCTTCCTCCTCCATCTCCTCGCCGCGGCGAGCGCCTTCCTCGCGCCCCCCAAGGAGAAGGGGTTCTTCTCCCACACGCGGCATTGGGGGGAGGCCCTCGGCTTTCTGACCCTGTTCATCCCGGGCATCGGGTGGCTCCTGGCCGGCGCCGGGATGGCCCTGCACGGGGAGGCCGCGCACGCCAAAGGGGCGTACCGTTTCGACGAGGACGCCTCGGACATGGTCAACCCCCTGGCCGCGGCCGGCACTCCCGCCGCGGTCAAGAAGCAGTTGGCCGACGCCATGGACGTGCTTCCGGCCGCCGACGCGCTCCTGAGCGTCGACCCCGCCCTCAAGCGCGGGGCCCTCGAGGTCCTCGCGCGCATCCGCACCCCGCAGGCCATCGCCTGGATCGTGCGCGCCCGCTCCGACGCGCACCCCGAGGTGCGCTTCTACGCGACCTCGGCCTTGACCACCCTCAAGCGGGATTTCGAGACCTCGATGCGCGCGGCGGAGAAGGAGGCTTTCGAGCGCCCCGGAGAGCTCGGGCCGCAACTCACCCTCCAGCGCATCCGCTGCGAATACGCGCGCACGGGCCTCCTCGAGCCCGGGACCCGCGCCGCCCTGCTCGAGAACTGCCGCTCCTGGCTCGAGGCTCCGGCGCGCCGGGACCCCGAGGCCCTGCGCATCCTCTACCAGGTGGACCGGGAATCGGACCCCTCCGCGGCCCTGCGGACCCTCGAGCGCCTCGTGCAAGCCGATCCCGCCCGGCGCGAGCGGTGGCTCAAGGAGAAGGCCGACCTCCTCTTCCGCCTGGGGCGGCACGCCGAGGTCCGGGAGCTCATGTCCGAGCTCAAGCCCCTGGTGCTCAGGGAGGGCGACTCCCCGCCGCGTCCGGAGGACCTGGAGTGGCGCGCCGCCATCTTCTGGTGGACCCATGGTTGAGAAGGCCCCCTCCTCCGCCGATGATGAGAAGGAGTTCCGCTTCCTGGGGGAGCTCGAGCGCTACGACGTCTTCTTGAAGCTCTATCACTCCGAGGACCCGGCCGAAACCGAGGCGCTCGGACGCCTCATCGAAAGTCCGGACCCCCTGGTCGCGCTCATCCTCCTCCAATACCTTCAGGACCTCCCCGAGAAGAAGGCCGTGCTCCCCCTCATCCGCCTTATCTCGGACGGCAACGAGATCGTCTCGCGCGCGGCCATGGCCGCCTATCGCAAGAACCACTATCCCGGCAAGCCGCACCTCCTCAAGCAGCTCATCCTCTCTCCCAACGAGCGGGCCTGCCGCTTCGCCGTGCGCACCCTCTCGCGCGCCGGCTTCATGGACGCCCTGCCCCTCATCCTGCGGGAACTCCTCGAGCGGGAAGGCCGCGTCCGGACCGAGATGGTCGAGGCCCTGCGCTTCTTGCCCGACCGCCGCTCCCTGCCCACGCTCCTTCCCCTCGCCAAGGGGAGTTCCGAGGAGCTCCGTTTCCTGGCCCTGCAGGCCTTGGCCGAGCTCCAGCTCCGGGAACGCGTCCTCCCCGCCGACTTCTTCCTCGCGCACGCGCAGGATGAATCCGAGCGGATCCGCCGGGTCGCCCTGGAGGCCCTGCAGCGCCTGCCCACGCGCAAGGTCTCGCGCATCTTCCTGGAGCAGGCCGTGGACCCCGAGGGCGCCGAGGCCCTTCGGGAAAGGGCCATCCGCGCCCTGGCGGCCTTCCCCTCCTCCGACTGGGCTCCGCCGCTGGTGCGCCTCCTGGTCTCGGACGCGCCGCCCTCCCTCAAGCTCGCCGCCGAGATCTCGCTCAAGGCCCTGCCTCCGCGGCTCCTGCGCAAGGCCCTCTTCCCCTTCCTCGGAGAGGCCGGAATCGACCTGCGCCGCCAGGCGGCCCTCCTCCTGGCCCAATTCCTGGGTGAGGAGCCGGATGTGCGCCGCCGCATCCACCGGCTCTGGCGTGAGACGCGTGAGGAGGAGGCCGGGGAGCTCGCCGACGTCCTCTCCGAGCTCGGAGGCGTGGAGGAGGAAGCCCTGCTCATGGAAGCCATGGCCAAGTCCCCCCTCCTGGCCTTTTCCGCCGCGGCCGCGCTCTCGCGCACTCTCCGGCCGGGGAGCGGACCGCGCGTCCTCGCCTTCCTCAAGGACCCCAAGCTCTCCCATACGGTCAAGCAGGCCTTGCTCACCCATTGGGCCAAGCGGGGCCCGGAACCCGCCATCCGCTCGGAGCTCAAGCCTTGGCTGCATTCGGCTTTGGGCGACGAGGTCATGAACATCCGCTACCTTTCCATCCAGGTCCTGGCCTGGTACCCGCTCGAGGACCGGCTCGCCGCCGTCCTGGACCTGCTGACCCACGAGACCAACCCCGAGGTCGTGCGCATGTCCTACCGGCAGTTCCTCAAGGGGCTCGGCCGGGACCCGCTCCCCCTGGCCCGCGCCGTCGAGGCCCACCCGAAGCGGGACGCCCTCATCGGCCACATGGTCCGCATCCTGACCGAGCAGAGCTGGGAGGAGGCCAAGATCCTGGAACTCCTGCATATCCTCCACCGCAAGCCCTTGGACCTGCTCGCGCGCAATCCGGAGGCCTTCTTCGCCGTATGCATCCATCTTCTCGAACGGGGCGGTGTGACCCTGGAGAAGGTCTGGCTCTATCTCGACGAGGGCCCCTTGCGCCTGCGCTTCCTCCTCATGCTCCTGGCCTTCATGAGGAGCCCCCGGCGCCAATTCACGCCGCTTCCCCTGGGTTTCCTCTCCTTCCACCTCTCCTGCGCGGATACGCCCTCCCGCGCCCTCTACCTCAGCCTCCTCGCCGCGGACGGGCGTCCCGAGTCCGCCGAGGAGCTGGCCGGAGGCCTCCTGCGCGAGAAGGACCCGGCCGTCCTCGCCGAGGGCCGCGCCGCCCTGCGCCGCATGCTCGCCGCGGAACCCGCGGGGAGGAGCGCCCCGTGACGGATGTCTGCCTCATCCTGGAGGGGACCTACCCCTTCGTCTCCGGGGGCGTCTCGACCTGGATCCACCAACTCGTCAGCGCCATGAGCGAATTGCGCTTCTCCATCCTCTACATCTCGCCCTTCCCCAACCCCCGCCGCGAGTATAAATACAAGGTCCCCTCCAACGTGGTCGAGATACAGGACCTCTACCTCCACGAGCATTCCTTCGCCAAGGGCCGCTCCTGGCCCTGGCGCCGCCGCCGGGTCTTCAAGACCATCATGGACATCCAGAAGCGCATCGGCGAGGAAGACTGGGGGGCTCTGGCCGAGGCCCTCCCCTATCTGCGCGAGAAGGGGGTCGCGCTGACGGATTGGGACTTCTTCGACTCCCAGGAAGCCTGGGAGGCGCTCGCCGCCGTCTATTCTTCCTCGGGCGGACATGTCTCCTTCCTCGACTATTTCTGGACCTGGCGCTCCATGCACCTCTCCCTCTTCAAGACGCTCCGGGCTCCCATTCCCAAGGCCCGGCTCTACCACACGGTGTCCACCGGCTACGCCGGGGTCCTGGCCAGCGTGGCCAAGGCGACCCAGGACCGGGCCATGCTGCTCACCGAGCACGGGGTCTACACCCACGAGCGC
>CAYWAR010000157.1:0-6229 GCA_964455765.1 uncultured Elusimicrobia bacterium | reverse complement strand
GATGCGGTAGTTCTCTCCCAGCACCGAGCCCGGGCCGATGGGGGCGTCGGCCGGGCCGGGAAGAGCCGGGGCTCCCGGGACGCCGGCTTTCGTCGACTTCGCGCTCAGGAGCTGGGCGGTCTTCATGGACCTGATCCGCCGCCAAAGCAGGGTTCCGGCGGCTCCGGCCAGGACCAGGAGCACGACCGTGATCATCAGCCAGAGTTTTTGAGCGTCCTGGGCCTGCTTGGCGGCCTTGAAGGCCGTGTCCTCCGTCGATAGGGTGACCATGGCCCGCTCCCGGAAAGCGCGCACGTCGCGGCCGAACTCCATGAGGCTCTGGTGGCGGGTGAGGTCGGTCCCCGCGTCCATGGTCAAGCCGGTCCCGCTCATGACGCGGCCCAGGGTCGAGACCAGCTTGAGCGTGTCCTGGGCCTGGCGCGTCCGGTTGAACTCGTCCTCCAGCACGACGAGCTTCTCGATGTTGGGCCGTATGCCGCCGAGGACCTGCTCCCGTTCGGCGGCGAGCGCGTAGACGTCCTGCTTCTCGTAATAGGCCTCCTTGAAGGCCTCCACCCTCCTCAGCTTGGGCGAGATGTCGTCCATGACTGCGGTGATCTCCTTCTGGAGCTCATCGAGCCTCCGGTCGTCGGCGGTGGGAGCCTGCGGCGCGGCCTGGGGCCTGGGGGCGGCTTTCTTCGCCGCGTGAGCGGCGAAGCCCGGGGAGAAGGGGAGGCAAAGCAGGAACAATGAGAGAAGGGCGCTCATCGATCCTATCAGTGTAGGGACAAGGGGAACGGTTGTCAAGGAGCCGCCAGGAACGCGAAATACAGCGCGCCGGCCAGCAAGGCCGCCGCGGCCAGGCAGATCCCCGTCCATTTCGCCGCGAAATGGAGGGCCGCGCGCCTGCGCTCGGGCCGGGAGCAGGCCTCGCTCTCCGCCGCCCGGGTCGCGGCGGCCCAGGCGAGGACGGCATCGATCCTGACGCTGACCTTCTTGTGCCTAGACGACACGGCCGCGTAGCTGTCCTCGGAGACCTTCCCGACCATCGCTCCCCGGACCATCTCGAATTTCTTGCGTCCGCGCAGCTCGCGCCGTTCGAGGTCGTAGGCCTTTTGCGCGGCCTGGAGGCGGAGAAGGCTTTCCTCGAAAGCGCCCTCCAGGGCGAAGCGTTCCTTCCTCCTGCGTCCTCCCTCCAGCCAGCCGGCGAAGCGGCAGCGCGCGCGGACCTCCTCGATGGCGCGGATCCGGAGGGGAAGGACCTCGGCGGCGGCCAGCATCTCTTCCTCGAGCTCGAGCAGGGGTTCCCGAGGCGGAGCCGCCGGAGCGTGCGACCGAGGGATAACCCGAGGAAGTGCCGCTTCCGAATCCGTGGAGGCGGCCGCTCCTCGCGCCCAGACCGCCGCGGCGAGCAAGAGCCCGGCCGGTCCGATCATGGGGCCGGGGTCTTGAGTCTCTTGAGGGTGGAGCCGTAGAGACGGAGAAGGGCTCGAGGCCTCTTCCCCTCGGCGAGCATCTGGTCGAGGGCCTGCCACCAGAATCCACCGCCGACGCTCCGTGGAAGGGCGCAGGCGGCTCCCGTGTAGAGGACCAGGATGTCCTTTCGCGCCTCCCAGACGCTGCCGGGCTCCAGCCACCAGTAGCCGTGGAGGGAGTCCTTCTCCATGAAGCCGAAGCCTCCCAGCATGAGTTTCTTATCGGGAAAGAGTTCCGAGAGCCTGCGCCAGGCGGGGTCGAGGGCTATGCCCATGGGATTGTCGTTGGGATAGACGCTCATGCCGATGATGTCGATGCCGGTCCCGAATCCCCGCGGCAGGCTCCAGGTGAGCCAGGCGAAGAGGGGGTGCCTGTCATCCTGGGCCGTGCCCTCCCACCAGTAGAGGGTGGCCACGGTCTCCAGGGAAGCGTCGATCCGCTTGACTTCGGCCGCGGCCGAGCTGATGGCCACCAGGATCGTCTCATCGGGCAGGGGGCTGCGCCAGCCTCCGAGCCAGTTCCCGTTGGGTTCGCTGGCCACCTCCCAGGAGCGGATCTGGACGGCGCGCTCGGCGGAGGTCGAGGAGTAGTGGGAGACCAGATTGCGCGTGCGGTCCGCATAGTCCTGCGGCGTGAGGGTCCTGGGCCAGAGCGCGCTGTCGAGCACGGACCCCATGACGCGCAGGCCCCGCGCGGAGAAGGCGCGCACGATGCGGTCGTAGACCGCGAAGGAAGACCCGCGCTCGTAGTAGAAGTCCTCCGGGTTGAGGCGGAAGACCAGGCGCACCTGATCGGCTCCCGAGGCCGCGGCGCGCTCGGCGATGAAATCGAGCTCCGCGAGCCGGTCCGCCGCGGTCTCATCGAGGGTGAGCCCCCAGCGCAGGCCCGCGCCGTAGGCCGGGTCCGCGGCGGCCTGGGCGCCGTGCTCGAAGAGCAGTTTCTGCCAGGCCGCGGAGACCTCGCCCAGGGCCTGGTCGAAGAGCCGCGCGCGCAGGCGCGGGTCTTCAGGGCGATGGGCCTGCGCCATGGCCTCCTTCGCCCGGTCCTCCAGCCGCTGGAATTCCGGGGAGGGGCGGTAGGGGGGGGTGTAGGACTTGACCCGGTATTCGAGGGATTCCCTAAACTGCCGCCACGCCGTCTTGGCCGCGTCCTCGTTGAGGAAGACGATCCCGCCGTCGGCGTAGCCGGAGCCGTCGCCGTCGAGGCGGATGGTCGAGAATCCGTCCCCGGGAACGGGCCAGGGGAGGCTCGCCCACATGCGCTCGGCGCCGCTCCAGCTCCATTGGGGCGCGGTGGAGGAGCGGACCCACCAGGGCCGACCCTGCGCCGCGGCCCCGGAAAGCCCCGCGAGGTAGAGCCCGGCCGACTCGCCGGCGCCTTCGGCCCCGGCGGGAGAGATGTGCTTGAGCAGGGCCTGGATCTCGAGGAGTTTTCCGTCTTCGTCATAGGCGATCACGCGCACGGACTCGCCGCGGGCCTGGAAAGGCCAGGCCGCCAGCAGGAGCGCCGCCAACGCCGATCGCCGCATCGGGCCATGGTACAAAATCCGGCGGTTTTCCGGCTCCGGCGGCCTAACTTTGATATACTCTGGCTCCATGGGGAGTCTCCCCGTGTCCCGAATGCAGGGTCATGACGTCATCGTAATCGGAGGCGGAGTCGTCGGCGCGGCCTCCGCCTATTCCCTGGCCGCCAGCGGATTCAAGGTGCTTCTGCTGGAGCAGGCGGACATCCCCAATCCTCGCGCCTCCTCGGCCGACCACGCGGCCCTCTTCCGCCTCACCTTCGGCGGCGACTCCTTCTACAGTTCCCTGGCGGCCAAGACGCTCCCCCTTTGGCGGCGCTTCGAGGCGGAGCTCCATGAGGAGCTTCTGCTCCAGACCGGGATGCTGGACCTGGCCACCGGGGACGGCCGCTACGAGGAGTCCTGCCTAAAGACGCTCGGGGAACTCGGCCTGCGCTCCGAGCGCTGGAACTCGGCGGACACCTGCGCGCGCTACCGGATGTTCCGGCGCAGCGCCTTCCGCTGGGCCGCCTACCATCCCGACGGGGGATTGGTCTGGTCCCAGCGCGCCATCGCGGCCTTCACGCGCCACGCGCTGCGCCGCCGGGCGCGGGTGGAGAGCGACGTCCGCATCACCGGCCTGCTCAAGGACAAGGACGGGATCGCGGGCGTCAAGGATTCCAAGGGGAGGGTCTGGAAGGCGAAAGAATACGTCTTCACGGCCGGGCCCTGGACGCGGGAGCTGCTCAAGGAGTTCGGCCTGCCCTTGTCCATTACGCTCCAGCACAACCTTTATCTCAGGCCTCCGCGCAACCAGGGCCGCTATCGCCCCGGGCATTTCCCCGTCTTCTCCGCCGTGCGCAAGGGTTTTTACGCCTTCCCGGTGCACATCCATGGGTTCATGAAGGTGGGTTTCCACACGCCCGGCCCGGTCTGCTCCCAAGTCTCGAACAAGCCCGCGACGGACGCGCGACATGCGAAGAAGTGCCGGACTTTCCTGGAACAGTTGGTGCCCGACCTGCAGGGGTTCTCGGAGCTCGAGGACCGGGTCTGCCACACCACGCGCACCCCGGACGGAGACTTCATCCTCGACCGCCTGGAGGGGGCGCCCAACGCGATCGTCGCCGCGGGGCTGGCCGGGCGGGGCCCCATGTTCGCTCCCCTGATCGCGCAGACCATCACCGCTCTGCTGCGCCGCGAAAAGCCGGAGATCAACCTCCAACGCTTCCGGCTCGACCGCCTCAAATCGAAAAAACGCGCAAAGGCCTGAGTCCGGTCCAGGCGCCTCCCCACGCCAGCGCCAGGAGACTGCGCAGAGGGGAGCCGGCCGCTTGGAAGGATCTGAGCAGGGGCGAAGGGCGGCCCCTCGGGGAGGCCGCGGCGGGGAGGGCCGGCGCCTCGGCGCGTCTATCCCCCGCGCCCGCGGGTTTGAGCAGTCTCCGCCGTGTCGCCCACCTGCCCCGAGCCGCGACCGAGGGGTGGTCCGCGCCGTCGTCCAAGGTCCGCGCGCTCTCAAAAGCGTCGAAGGTCCGGGTGAGCTCGGCGCCGGTCTCTTCCGGGGTCTGGGCTCCCCGCAAGGCGAGCACGGTCTGGACCGCGTCGCGCAGGACCGGCGAAGCCCACAGAGGGCTCGGCAGCAGGAGCGCGGACATATACGCGGCGCACAAGGTGCGCTGCGCGATTTTTATGAAAGCATCCATCTTACCCGAAGTGTGATCCGTTCCGGCCGCTTGCGCGAGGACCGCATGTCCCATGCCGCCGCCCGATTTGGTCCCACCCGGGGATAGGCCCTATGCTTGGGAAGGGTGCGGGAGTATAATAGCGCGATGGCCGTAAGACTCCTGGGCATCCTCCTCTGCGCGGCGATGGTCCCCGCCCGCGCGCAGGCGCAGGCTCCCGCGCGGGAACGGCCGCGTCCCATCGCCGTGGGTTTCCAGACCGAGGACGGCATCCGCATCAAGGCCGATTTCTCGAGGCCGCGGGGCGCCAAGCCCGTGGTGGTCATGCTCCACGGGGTCGCGGCCGGACGCAGGGAATGGGATCCTCTTGTCGCGGAACTCAGGCTGTTGGGTTTCGGGACCCTCCAGCTCGACGCCCGGGGGCACGGCGAATCGGGCGGGCCCCGCTTCGACACCTTCCGGACCCCCGAGTCCTGGGAAGCCCTGGGCAAGGACCTCGACGCCGCTCTTTCGTTCCTCAAGACCCGGGGCTACGGCGAGGAGCGGACGGCGCTGGCCGGGGCCAGCATCGGCGCGAACCTGGCCCTGCGCTGCGCGGTGCGCCATCCGGGGGTCGGATGGGTGGCCCTGCTCTCCCCCGGGATCGCGTATCAGGGACTGCGCATCAAGCCCGATTTCCTGAGATTCGAGAGGCCGGTCCTGCTGGCCGCGGCGGCCGACGACCCCTACGCGACCAAGTCCTGCGAGGAATTATCTCCCTACGCCCGCAACCCCGCCGCGCGCCGCCGGCGCGCGGGGTCCGGGCATGGAGCCCAGATGTTCTCCGGGGAGGTCAACCGGTCTTTTTTGAAGGAGCTTCTGCGCTGGATGAACGAGCGTTCTTCTTCGGCGGCGAAGAAGACTTGACCTTGTCCTTGAGCAGGACCAGCATCTCCTTGAGGAAGCCCGCCGCTTTCGAGATGTCCGCGTAGGCGATGCGCACGCCCTTCTTGGACCAGCCCTGGTAGTTGTCGTCATCCACCCATTCGCGCAGGTCCACTCCGGTCGCGTCCCGGTAGATGGTGATGCGCACGACCAGCTCCACCCCCGGCTTCTTGGCCAGCCGGGCGAGCTCGGTGTCCTGGGTCGCCTCGGGCTCCTTGGGGAGCTTCTCCAAAGTCGAGATCACCTGTTCCAGCAAGCCGGGGTTCATGGTGATGCCGGCCTTGGTGGGCCCGGAATAATTCTCCCTGCGCACGAAGGTGCGGATCGAGGCGAAGGGGTAGCCTTTGTACTCGTCCACGTAGAACCGGATCTCGGAAGTGTCCGAGGCCGGGAGCGTGCCGACCATCGCCAAGGGATTGAACTGCGCGTTCTCTGCCATTGTGGCCTCCTGAAGGGACATCGTCCCCATGCCCCAAGTACGGATGAGTGCCGAAAAAGTTCCCTTCCAGGCCGGACTATTGTACCAAGTCCCGGGTGCCGACTGGAAACAAGGGACCCCCCGGAGGTGGTGGAGGGGGGTCCCAGATCGGTGCGACATCCTGAGTATAGGCAAAACCCGGGGGAGCAACATGAGGCCTTGGGGCAAAGGGGCGGCGTATTTCGACCCTCC
>CAYWAR010000156.1:0-6250 GCA_964455765.1 uncultured Elusimicrobia bacterium | reverse complement strand
GGTATATAACGGAGCGTTGGGAGCGGCGCAAGTAGTAAAATCGGCGGATGAACGACGACAAGCTTGGTTTTTCCACCCGCGCCGTCCACGCCGGCCAGGAGCCGGACCCGGCCACCGGCGCCATCATGACCCCGGTCTTCCTGACGTCCACCTACGTCCAGGAGGCTCCGGCCAAGCACAAGGGCTTCGACTACGCCCGCACCGTGCACCCGACACGGCAGGCCCTGGAGCGGAACTTGGCCGCTTTGGAGGGGGGGCACTTCGGCCTCTGCTTTTCCAGCGGCATGGCCGCGATCAGCACCTTGCTCCTGCGGCTGAAGGCCGGGGACCATGTCGTCTCCTGCAATGACCTCTATGGAGGGACCTATCGGGTCTTCACCAAGGTCTTCGAGAGGTTCGGGCTCTCTTTCTCCTTTGTGAGCACGCTGGACCTGGCCGCCGTCGAGAAGGCCCTGCGTCCCGAGACCCGCCTGCTCTGGGTGGAGACCCCCTCCAACCCCATGCTCCAGATCTCCGACATCCGCGCGCTCTGCGCCCTCGCGCGCCGCAAGAAGATCGCGACGGCGGTGGACAACACCTTCGCCACGCCCTATCTTCAGCGGCCGCTGGAGCTGGGCGCGGACCTGGTCGTGCACTCCACCACGAAATACCTGGGCGGCCATTCCGACGTGGTGGGCGGCGCCATCCTCACCGATTCTCCCCGCTGGCATCAGGACCTCAAGTTCCTGCAGAACGCGGTCGGCGCGGTGCCGGGCCCCTTGGACTGTTTTCTAGTCCTGCGCGGGACCAAGACGCTGGCCGCGCGCATGGAGCGCCATTGCTCGAACGCCGGGAAGGTGGCGCGCTTCCTCTCCCGCCGGCCCGAGGTGCGGGCCGTCCATTACCCGGGACTCGGGAGCCACCCCCAGCATGCCCTGGCCCGGCGGCAGATGCGCCTGCCCGGCGGCATGGTCTCCTTCGAGCTCAAGGGAGGTCTCGGCCGCGCCCTGCGCATGCTCAAGCATCTGCGCTTGTTCTCGCTGGCCGAGAGCCTGGGGGGGGTGGAGTCGCTGGTGGGACATCCCGCGACCATGACGCATGCCTCCATCCCCCGCGAAGAGAGGCTCAAGGCCGGCCTCACCGACGGACTCATACGGCTGTCGGTGGGGATAGAGGATGGGAAGGACCTTATCAAGGACATAGAAACGGCTTTGAGGAAGTCCCGATGAACGAACGAGCATGCCTGGGATCTTCCGGGAAGATCCCAGGCATGCTGGCGGGACCCTTGACAAATCAAGTATCCCCTGTTATATTTCAAGCAGGAGTATCCCGATGCGCCGAACCACCCCTCTAACGGCGTCGTTCCTGTTTCTACTTTCATTCCTAGTCACTTCTCCCCGAGCTCAGGACTTTCCCTCCGCGTCGGCCGACCCATCCGTCATAGTCGGCATCGTCAAAAAGACCCCAGGCAAGGTCCCGCCCGGCAAGACCGATCCTGACAAGGATAAGGAGGAGAAAGAAGACGCTCTGACCGTCAATCCGGAATACGCCGAATACCTGCATGGCGCCGGTTTCAAGATCGACCCCAAGGACGGGTCGATAGAAGAGCTCGGGTCGAAGCGGAGGATCCCTCCCGATCTGCTCATGAAGGCGGGCTATGCCCTCGGCCCCGGCGGATTGATCGTCCAGGTCGTCAACGAGGATTCCGGCTTGGCGGTGGACCGCAAACTCCTGCCGGGCATCCTCAAGGGGCTCCTTGATTTCGCGGAGGTGGGAGCCATCGATCCGGGGGAGGCCGGGAAGAAATTGCAGGCGTGGGGGGTCCCCCCGGCGTATGATGGAAAGCATCTGGTCAACCCGGACGGGACCGCGACCTATTTCGGCTTGATGGTCTACCATGGCCTAAACAAGAATCCCCCATCCACGCGGCGCGCTTTGAGCGGCGAGCGCTTGAGCAAGGCTCTGGACCTCTTCGGCTCGGCGTTCAATCAAGCCTTCGGGGAATCCGCGCCGAACGTCGCCACCGGCGACCTCCAGCGCGCCTGGGGCATGCTCGGTCAAAAATACCTCAACGGCGAGACCCCTCTTAAGATGAAGCCTTACGACCTGGGGAAATCACTTTCCGGATACCAGTCGGATGTGATGAAGGAAGCGAAAGTCGTGCTGGCGGACAAGGAGGGTGACGCGGCCTACAAGAAGGACGTCGCCTATTCCCTGGCCGCGCTCAACGCCTTGGAGAAGCATCACTACCATGCGGGGATGGACCTAAAATCCGTTCCCGCGCCGGACATGGCGGACCTCCTCAAGGAAAAGCTCAAGAAAGGCGGGCCGCAGGGGCCGCCGCCGGCCCGCCTGCTCCCGACCGTGCTCAAGGTCCTCGACAAGCTCAACGGCAAGCCTCTGCGCAGCGAGCAGGCCGAATGGCTCATCAAATCCTTCCCCATGGGGGAGACGGTCTGGCGCATGGGCGCCCACGAGCTCTGGCGCGCCGGGCTCACGGGAAAGGACGTCAAGGTGGCCGTGGTGGATTCCGGGGTGGGCATCCATCCGGAGCTCAACGGCGCCGTCAAGAAGCGCGAGAATTTCACGACGCAGCAGGGCAAAGGGACCATCGGGGTTCATGGGACGCATGTGGCCGGAACCATACACGCGATAGCCCCGGACGCGGAGATACGCTCCTACAAGGGCATCGCCGACCGCAATCCCGACGAGAACGCCCGGTTGTCGCAGGGTCCGGATGCGTCGCTGGACTCCATCATGAAGGCCGTGGACAAGGCGGTCTCGGACGGCAACCAGGTGGTGAGCTTGAGCTTGGGAGGAATGGGTACCCCGAGCGGGCCCATAGCCGCCAAGATCGAAGAGTACGCCAAGAAAGGCGTCATCTTCATCATCGCCGCCGGCAACGACGGCGGCACCGGGGTCAATAGCCCCTCCGTGGCCCCCTCCGCGGTCACGGTGGGTGCGCTCACCGCGCAGAACAGGGTCGCGGCCTTCAGTTCCTACGGCGAGACCTTCGACCCCGCGAAGCTGAACTCCGCGATAAAGACCGTGCATCTGGCGCCCGGGACCAACATCGTTTCGACATTCAAGGACGGCGGATATGTCCCCATGGACGGCACTTCCATGGCCACGCCCCACATGAGCGGCTCCGTGGCCCTGCTCGTGCAGGGAGTGCGCGACATCGCCAAGGTGGCCGATCCCGTGGCCCTGAGTCAAAAGGTCCGGGACGCGATCGCCGGCACCGGGAAGGCCGTTCCCCGCAACATGCTGCCTTCGGACGTCCCGCCGGACCAGCAGTTCATCGTCGTGGACCCCGTCGCCGCTTGGCGCAAGTCCCTGCGCCCGAAGACCTGAAACTCCCCAAAGAGCGACTCCCTGGGAAAATTCCACCGGAATTTTCCCAGGGATCGCGATAAGCCTCCCGGAGGGTGGAACTTTTCGGCGCCTCATCCGTACTTGAGGCATGCCCCTCTCCTGCTTCAGGCGGCCTCTCACCCTGGCGGCGCTCTCGCTCATCCTCCTGCTCTGCCTGCTCAAGCGGCTGGGGTGCTTCAGGGTCGATCCAGCCCCCGACCTCCTGGCCTATGCGTATCTGGACGGGGTCTGCTATCAGGGCAGAGTCGAGTCCGGCTTCTCGGCCAAGCGCCAGGGGGAGCGGATCTGGCTCAGGGTGGAGAGCGCGGCCGGCTCCTGCTCCGCCGAGGACGCGGGCTGGTCGAAGCTGAAGAAACCGGTCTTGGTCATGGCGTATCTCCCCGCGAGCGACCCCGGCTCGCGCCTGGCCCTGCCTGGGTCCTTGCTCCGGGTGGAGGGCCGCCTGAGGCTCGCCCGGAGCGCGAAGAACCCCGGGGAGTTCGAGGAGAAGGCCTTCCTGGAAGACCGGGGCTCGGCCTTCGTCCTTCATGGCAAGCGTTCCGCCCGGGCCGCGCTTCCGGGACCGTGGCGGCTGCCCTGGACGCTGGCCGCCTCGGCGCATCGCTCCATCCATGACTATCTGATCGGGCGCTTCCCCCGCGATACCGCGGCGGTGTTGGAGGGCATGATGCTCGGATACAAGGGAGCGTTGAGCGCCGAGGCCAATCGCTGGGTGCAGGACGCCGGAGCCATGCACCTGCTAGTCCCCTCCGGGGCGAAAGTGGCGTTTGTGCTCGGCTTCTGCTCCTGGCTCCTCGCCAGGCTCGGCGCGGCTCCGCTGGGCAGATGCGCGGGGGGCGCTCTTGCGGGCGGCTTCTACGTCCTCGCGGCCGGGGGGGACGCGCCCTATACCCGGGCGTATTTCTGCGCCATGTCCATGGCCGCGGCTTGGGCGCTCGACAGGGAATCCGGGGCGTTTCAGGGGCTCGTGCTTTCGGCTTTGCTCACTCTCCTCGCTGAGCCCAGGGAGCTGTTCACCGCGGGATTCCAGATGACTTATGCCGCGGTGCTGGGCCTTTGTCTGGCCATGCCCCGGCTCCGCCTTCCCCCGTCCTGGCATCCGGCCTTCCGCCGAGGGATCCAATTGGCGGTGGTGAGCGCGGTGGTCCAGGTCATGCTCTGGCCCATATTCGCGGGCGTCTTCGCCCGCGCGTCGCTCATAGGCGTCCTTTCCAATCTGCTTCTGGTCCCTTATTCGGGATTGGTGATGGGGGCAGGATTCCTATCCTGGGGCATTTCCTTCCTTGATCTTCCACCCCTGCTCCAGGCCGCCGAGACCTGCGCCAGGTCCCTGGCCGGCGCCTTTCTGATCGCCTGCCGCTTCTTCGCGGAGATCCCCGGGGCGGCGGTGGACCTCGCGCCGATGGGAAAGATCGAGGTCGTCGCCTATTATGCGGCGGTCTTCGGTCTCCTCGTCTTTCCCAGATGGAGGGCCTCGGTCTTCGCGTGGGTCCTGGCGGCCGCTTTAGGGACGGGGGGCGCGGCTTGCCGCGCCCTGGACCGTTCGCGGGTCCGGGTGCTGTTCCTGAGTTCTCCAAAGGGAATGGCCGCTCTCGCCTTCCTACCCGGGGAAAAGCCGCTATTGGTCGGAGGCCCCGTGCGGCCGTCGCTGCTCCGGCAGGTTCTTCGCCATCTGGGCGAGGGTCCCGCGGGAGCGGTCCGGGAGCCCGAGGAGGGCCGTCCATTCCTGCTGGGTTTCGGGCGCCTGCGAGTGCTTTTCTACCGGGATATGGCCCGGGTCCTGGGCCCTCTCCCGGGGGGGGAAGCGGAATATTGTATACTAGGTCCTCCGTCGAGGTTTTCTGCCGACGACTGCCCCGGAGGACGGGTGCTCTCCCCCTCGCGCCAAGGCGCGGTGTGGATCCTATCGGACGGAGACTATGTCGAGATCCGCGCGCAAGATGAAAACGATCCGCTCGGCGGCGCTGTTCTATAACGAGCGCAAGCCCGAAGCCGTCAAGGCCCTTTCCGTGGTCCGCCGCCTTCTGCGCGCCAGGGGGGTGCGCGTCGTCGTCGCTCCCCCGGCCGGCGATGCCTCCGGCGCCTTTCCCGGCCGATGCGATCTGGCCATCGCCCTGGGCGGGGACGGGACGGTGCTGCGCGCCGCCCGCCTGCTGGCCCCCTTCTCCATCCCACTCCTGGGCATCAACACCGGGGGAGGGCTCGGGTTCTTGAGCGCCGTGGACCTGCCCGGCCTGCGCAAAAGGCTCGGCTTGATCCTCAAGGGCGGCTTCAATGTGCAGGAGCGCCGCATGCTCGAGGTGGAGGTCAAGCGCGGCGTCCGGCGGGTGTTCGGCCCGCATGTGGCGCTCAACGATTGCGTCCTGCGCGCGGGCGACCAGGCCCGGGCGGTGACCATCAAGGCTTTTTGCGCCGGCCGCTACGTGGCGGCGTATTTCGGGGACGGCCTCATCATCTCCACGCCGACGGGTTCGACGGCCTACGCCCTGGCCGTGGGCGGACCCGTGGTGGCGCCGGGCCTGGACGCGGTGCTCCTCGCGCCCATCTGCCCGCACACGCTCACGCAGAGGCCTTTGATCCTGCCGGGCTCCGATCCGGTGGTCCTGCGCCTGGCCCGGCGCAACCCGCAGGATTTCCCGCAGGCGCTGGTCTCCATCGACGGGCAGATCGAATACCCGCTCAAGGTCGGCGATGAAGCGCGCATCGAGATGTCCAAGAGGCCCTTCCGCCTCCTCCTCGACCCGGCCCGGAGCTATTACGAGGTCCTGCGCGCCAAGCTCCGCTGGGGCGAGCGCGGGGGCCGGGGATGAGCGCCGTGCTCACGGAGCTCCTCATCCGCTCTTTCGCCGTCGTGGAGGAGGCCCGCATCCTGCCGGGCCCCGGCCTCAACGTCTTC
>CAYWAR010000155.1:0-6299 GCA_964455765.1 uncultured Elusimicrobia bacterium | reverse complement strand
GCTGGAAGCGGGCCGGCTGGAGAGGCTTCCGAAAGCATTGAACGGGCCGCGGCTCTTCGCCGCGGCCGCCGCGCTCTTCGTCCTCTGGGCCAACATCCATGCGGGATTCCTCTATGGTTTGGGGCTCATCGGAATATTTGCCGGAGCAGAAATAATAACGAGGCGCTCCGGGCGCCTGTTGGGGCTCGCGGCGCTCTGCGCGGCCTGCGCCCTGCTCAACCCCTACGGCGTCGGGATCTATCGGGTGCTCTGGGAGCATTGGGGGATGCTCGACGCGCTCAGCTCGCACATCCGGGAGTGGCAGGAGGCGAGCGTGCTCTCCCCGTGGCTCTGGCCGTTCTGGGGGATACTCCTCCTCGCCTACGGCGCGGTGCTCCTGCGCCACCTGCGCCTTAAGGACGCCCCCATCGAGCACACGGCCGCGCTCTTGCTCTTGAGCCTCTCGGCCTCCGGCCATATCCGCACGACGATATACTTCCTCTGCGCCGCGCTTCCCCTGAGCGCCGACGCCCTCATGCGCCTGGCTCAGGCCCCGCGCGCCCGGTTCTGGCGCGCGGCGCTGCTGGGTCTCCTCTGCGCCCTGGGCCTGGCCTTCTTTTCCTGGCGCGTGCTCCCGATCTTTCATGACTTCCACTTTTTTATTCCTCGATATGTCCCCGCGCAGTTAACGCTCTTCCTAAAGGACGAGAAGCCCCTCCTGGCGGGACGGAGGATGCTCAATCCTTGGCACTGGGGAGGGTACCTGGGCTACGAGCTCTACCCGGACCTGCGGGTGTTCGTCGACGGCCGCTACATCTTCCATCCGCTCCTGGCCCCGATGAAGGACGCCCTCGTCGATCCCGGGACCTACCGCGCTTTCCTCTCCGAGCACGGCATCGAGGTCGCCGTCCTGGAGCGCACCCGCCAGCTCAGGCTCCTTCCGGCCCTCCTCAAGGACGGCAAACGCGCCGATGTATGGAGGCCTTTCTATCTGGAATTCCTGCCCAAGACCGAGTGGGCGCTCGCGTATTGGGATGAGCAGGGCCTGGTCTTCCTCAAGCGCTCGGCCTTCCCGCGCAAGGACTTGGACCGGCTTGAATTCACCGCCTTCCGGCCCGACGACCTGGAGGCCGCCGGGCTTCTCTTCAAGGAAGGCCATATCCCCCGCGCGCGCCTGGAAGCCGAGGTGCGGCGTTATCAGCGGCTCGCCGGGCCCCTGGCGGCGGCCCAAGAAGCGGACGCCTGGCTCTCTTCCTTAAGGAGATCATGAACTTGCCGGATCGGCCGCACCGAACGAGGAACAGCGGGTGACGGACATGGGTTGGATCGGCCGGGTGCGAGCAGCGGCGAGCAGAGGACGATGGGCCCCATGGCCGGCAGGACCCGCGCAAGAACGCTGGCGGAAAACCGCGTGGGCTGCGGCGGGTTGGCTGGCCGCCCTCCCCGTTCTGCTCCTGCCCATATCGGACCCGGACCTCTGGTGGCATCTGAGCTCGGGGCGCTGGATGGCCGAGCATCTGCGCTGGCCGAGAGCCGAGTGGCTCTCCTTCACCTTGCAAGGCCGGCCCTGGGCGGATTTCGAATGGCTCGGACAGCTCGTCTTCCATGGAGCGTTCTCCCTGGGAGGGCTGGGAGCCTTATGGGCGCTCAAGACCGCCCTGCTGGGCTGCGTCGCCTGGCTGTTGTGGCGCCTTCTTCAAGGCCTGAGCGCGCCGGCGCGGGCCGCGGGCCTCGCCTTCTGGGCGGCGTGCATGATCCCCCGCTCGGACCTGCGCATCGAGCTCTTCTCCTGCGCGGCCTTCGCCGCACTGCTCTTGGGCTTGGAACGGATCAGGACGGGAACGGAAATCAAAAACGAACGCGCGGCGGCTGCGGCCGCCGCGGTCTTCGCGCTTTGGGCGAACATCCATTCCGGCTTCGCGGCGGGGCTTTTACTCTTGGGGCTTTACGCGGCCGGGGAGGCCCACGGCATCCTTCGCGGGGATGCCGTGGCGCGCCGGAGAGCGGCGCTATTCTCTCTCTCTCTAGGCACGGGCGCCCTGGGCGCCCTCCTCAATCCTTATGGGGTAGGGGTCTACACGGTGCTCTTCGAGCACGCGGCGCAAAGCGCCGCGGTGTCCACGGCGATCGTGGAATGGGCGCCGCTGGACTTCGCGCGGGATACACATCGTCCCGCCCTACTGCTCTGCGCCCTCACGGCGATCGCCCTCGCCATAGGGCTCAAGCGGCGGCGCCTCCCCGCGGCCTGGGGCCTGACCCTGGCCGTGTTCGGCTTGCTCTGCCTGAGGCATTCCCGCTTCATCCCCTACTTCGCGGCCGCGGCCGTGCCCTTCGCCTTGCGCCTCTCGCTCTCCAGGTCCCCCTCGCCGGAGGAGCCGCGGCGGCTCGAGCCCGCCTGCGCCGCCGCGGTGGTCCTCTGCGCCCTATTCTCCGCGTCCATCGCCGGCCGGGTCGGCGTCCTGCGCCGGACCTTCGACCCGCGCTATGCTCCGGCCAAGGCCGCGGCCTTCATCGAGCGCGAACCCCGCCTGCTCGAGCGAAAGCTCTATGAGCCCTGGGGCTGGGGGGGCTATCTGGGCTTCAGGCTTCCCGGCCTGCGCGTCTTCCAGGACGGACGCTACCTTTTCCATCCGCTCCTGGCCGAGGCCGGAGCGGCCATGCGGTCTCCGAGCCTCTGGGCCGATTTCCTAGGCCGCCGGGGCATCGAGCTGGCTCTCATGGAGAACCTTTCCCTGCGGGTGGCGACCACCCGCCGTTATCCGGACGGCTCGACCCGCCCGTTCCAGAGGCCGTTCTATCTCGAATATTTCCCCCGGGAGGAGTGGGCCCTGCTCCACTTCGACGAGAAAGCCCTGCTCTTCGCCCGCAGGAAGGCCTTCGAACCGGCCTGGCTGGATAAGGCCGAGTACAAGCTCCTTCGCCCCGGGGATGAGGAAGCGCTGGCGGACGCGCTTTCAAGACGCGAGGTGGACACGGCCCGCCTGGAAGCCGAAGCCGCACGCCATGCCGCTCTGGACGCCGAACTCTCGCGGGCCGGCCTCCTCCCCGCCCGCCCCTGAGCGCTTGTCTTAAACGGAAGGCGGGGGAGGCATTGGTCGTGAGGACCGCGGCGGGCTCAGCCGGTCGGACGCTCCCTCTTTTTGCGGACCGCTAACTGTTATAATCCTGCCTGCCGACCGTGACGTTCACCACGGTCTTCATGCCGAGTTGAATCCGCATCCCGAGCGCGGCCGCACCATGACCAGTTCCAGGATCCGAACGATCGCCTTCGTGGGGGACTACCTGCCCCGGCTATGCGGCATCGCCACCTTCACCACGGATCTGTGCACCTCCGTGGCGGCCCAGTTTCCGGAGATGCGCTGTTTTGCCGTGCCCGTCAATGACGTCGAGGACGGCTACGATTATCCGCCTGAAGTCCGCTTCGAGATCGAGGAGCAGAACCTGGCCTCTTACGGCCGGGCCGCGGATTATTTGGGCATCAGCGACGTGGACGTGGTCTGCGTCCAGCACGAATTCGGCATCTACGGGGGAACCGCCGGCGGGCACCTCTTGGCCCTGCTGCGGGAGGTGGATATCCCCATCGTGACCACCTTGCACACCGTGCTGAAGGATCCCGACGCCGCTCAAAGGCGCGTAATGCAAGAACTCATCCACCTCTCCACTCGGCTGGTGGTGATGTCGCGCAAGGGCTCGGACCTCCTGAAGGACGTGTTCAAGGCGCCCGCGGCCAAGATCGACATGATCCCCCACGGAATTCCGGAAACCCCCTTCGCGGATTCCAGTTCTTATAAGGGCCTCTTCGGCGTGGCGGGCAAGCAGGTGCTCCTGACGTTCGGGCTGCTCTCCCCCAATAAGGGGATCGAGAACGTGCTCAACGCCCTTCCTAAAATAGTGGCGAGGCGCCCTGACGTGGTCTACATCATCCTGGGGGCTACCCATCCGAACCTCGTGCGGGAACAGGGCGAGTCCTACCGCCTCGGGCTGGAGTTGTTGGCCGAGAAGAACGGCGTTCAGAAGAACGTGATCTTTTACAACCGCTTCGTGGGCCAGTCCGAGCTCAAGGAGTTCATCGGCGCCGCGGACATCTACATCACCCCCTATTTGAACGAGGCGCAGATCACCTCCGGGACCTTGGCCTATTGTTTCGGCGCGGGCAAGGCGGTGGTTTCCACGCCCTATTGGTATGCCCAGGAGCTATTGGCGGATGATCGTGGAGTATTGGTTCCCTTCAATGACTCGGACGCCATCGCCCAGGCGGTCACGGCGCTCATGGCGGATGATGCCCGCCGCCATGCCATGCGGAAAAACGCCTACGGACTGGGACGGGACATGGTGTGGGGGAAGGTGGCTCGTTCCTACATGCGGGTTTTTGAGAAGGCCCGGAATGAACGGGCCGGCTTGACCCGAAAGCTTTTCACGGTGAAGACGCTGGACAAGCAGCTCACGGGGCTGCCCGAAATGAAGCTTGACCACCTCTACCGGATGACCGACTCCACGGGCCTCTTCCAGCACGCCATCGTGGCAGTGCCGAACTTTTGCACCGGCTACTGTACCGACGACAATGCCCGCGCCCTGATTTTGACGGTCCTTCTGGCGGAGTTGGGGACGGATTCCCCCCGTCTCTTGGACGCCGCCACCACCTACGCCGCCTTCATTCAATACGCCTTCGACCCAAAGCTCAAGCGTTTCCGGAACTTCATGGGGTTCAACCGGTCCTGGGAGGACGAAGCCGTATCCGAGGACTGCTGCGGCCGCGCGCTGGCGGCCCTGGGGACCTGCGTGGGCCGATCGAAAAACTCCGGCTTTCAAGTCCTGGCGGGACAGGTCTTCGCGCAGGCGCTCTCTCCCGCGACGGGATTCAGCTCGCCCCGGGCTTGGGCGCTGGCCTTGATCGGCGCCCATGAATACCTGCGGCGATTCAACGGAGACCGGCAGGTGAGCCAAGTCCGGGACGCCCTCACCGACCTTCTGATGGGCCTCCACAAGCGCACCGCCACCCCCGAGTGGCCATGGTTCGAGGATTCGGTGACTTACATGAACGCCGGGCTTTCCCACGCGCTGATCCTAAGCGGAAGGGAAGCATCCCGTGCCGACGTGCTTGATCTGGGCCTGAAAACCCTGCGCTGGCTCACCAAGGTCCAGACTTCCGAAGGCGGCTATCTGCGCCCCATCGGCTCCAACGGTTTTTATAAGCGCGGCGGCGAGCGGGCGAATTTCGACCAGCAGCCCATCGAGGCTCAGGCCATGGTGTCCGCCTGTTTGGAGGCTTACCGATGCACCTCGGACGACTATTGGTTCAGCCAGGCGCGCCGCGCCTTCGACTGGTTCTTGGGACGCAACGACTTGGGCCTTTCCCTCTACGACCCCAATACCGGCGGATGCCGGGACGGGCTCCACGTGGACCGCGTGAACCAGAACCAGGGGGCCGAGTCTACGCTGGCGTTCCTTCTCTCTCTGGCCGAAATGCAGCAGGCGCAGAACGAACTGGCCTCCTTTAAAAACCCGCCGCTCTCTTGAATGAAACACCGCCCTCTCGGACAGAAAACCATAAACATCCGCCGGAAGGAAATCCGGTTGGCTCCGGACCAAAACCGGGTGGTCCTGCGGCCTCTGGGGTTCGCTTCCGACGAGGAATACCTCAAGATCATCCGCCGGGCGCTGGCGCTTGCGGAGCAGGACGTCCAGTGCGTTCTCGATGAGGTCCTGGAGGAGTTCTCCTCCCGCCACCGGTGGCTGATCAAGCGCCTTCTGACGAGGTTCCACCATCTGGAACACCTCGTGCCTTCGGGAGGCGACATCTCGGAAGCGCGAAAACTGCTGATCGGCTCCTACTTCATGTTCGAATATTCGGCCGAGTCCGCGGCGCTCTTCAACCCATCCATTCTTCCCCATCCCGACCAATCAGGGCTGCCCAAGGGGAGCCTGCGCTTCCTTCTGAGCCTTCGGTCGACCGGGGAGGGCCACGTGTCTTCCATCTCTTTCCGCAGCGGCGTCATCAACGCCCACAACGGCATTTCCATCGACCCGCCGTCGCGTTTCTTGACCGAGCCCGAGCTCATCGAGAACTCGACTTATCACAAGGCTCTCTTCGGACGGAAACTGGCGGAAATGGGCTTGGCCGGCGAATGGGCCGAACGCGTGATGGGCCGCCTGGGAGACTTTTTCAACCTCAAAGAGCTCAAGCACGCCCTCATGGAGGTCCTTCAAGAAACGGCCCCCGGCCGGAACATCGGGGACCACAACACCGCCAAGGGCCTGTGGCTTTTGGCGCGGTCCAACTACGACATCCGGTTTCCGCCGGACCAGGAACTCTCCGAAAG
>CAYWAR010000154.1:0-6344 GCA_964455765.1 uncultured Elusimicrobia bacterium | reverse complement strand
GGGAGCATCCTGGGGGGGAGCGGGGCTCTCCTTCCTCCTCGTCATGTTATGCGCCGGTTGTGGCGCGAGGCAGGAGACGCGGGAGGTCCGGCTCTATACCTGGGCCGATTATGAGGACCCGGCTCTTTTCGCCGAATTCGAGCGCCGGACGGGCTTACGGGTCGTCGTCGAGCGCTACTCCTCCAACGAGGAACTATTGGCGAGGTTCGTGGCCGGAGAGAGGAGCTTTGACGTGGTCGCGCCCTCCGACTACATGGTCGGCATCCTCTCGCGCCAAGGGCACCTTTCACGCCTCGACAAGGATCTGTTGCCCGGTCTCGGGCGCATGGACCGCAGGTTCCTCGGGCTTCCCTTCGATCCGCTCAACGACTACTGCGTGCCCTACGCCTGGGGTACGACCGGCCTTGCCTACGACGCGCAGCGGGTGGCGCGCCCTCCCTCGAGTTGGCTCGACCTCTGGGACCCCCGCTACCGGGGGCGGATCAGCCTGCTCGATGACCGACGGGAGGTCTTCGCGATGGCGCGGCAGGCCGCTTCCCGACCGGGGAGGAGGAGCGGGACGGGAACGGGCCCCGACGCGCGAGGGCTGCTCGGACGCCTGCGCGGCCAGCGCCCGATATTCGCCAGCCAAGACCTCGCAACCGTCGCGCGCAAGCGCGAGGCGGTGTTGGCCCAGGCATGGAGCGGGGACGCGCTCCGCCTCGCCCTGGAGCGGCCGAATTGGCGCTTCGTCGTCCCGAAGGAAGGCGGCCTCCTCTGGCTCGACAACCTCTGCATCCCGGTAGAGGCTCCCAACAAGGAGGGAGCCCACCGCCTTGTGGAGTTCCTGATGGAAGCCGCCAGCGGGGCTCGGCTCGCCCGGTCCCGCCGCTACGGCTGCGTGAGCACGGCCGCCTCCGCGCTCTTGCCCGAGCCCCTGCGGAACGATCCTCTCATCGTCCTTCCAAGGGGGGGCGAGGCCGCGATGGCCTGGATGCTCGATGCGCCCGGGTCCTCGCCGGCCGAGGACGCCGCCTGGCGGGAACTGAGATTCCGGAGGCTTGGACATGGGCCTTGAAATCGCCCGATTTCCCTGGTATATAATGGAGGCGGAGGTCCGATGCTCTTAACCCCTCTCCAGGCCGGGTTCCTGTCCTTAGTCCTCCTCCTTCTGCCGAGGGTCGGCCTCGCCCGCTCCCTCTCCGTCTCCCCTCCGGCTTCTTCCCTTAACGGTCCCGTGCGAGCCGATCCTTCCCTGGCCGCGTTCCTCGCCGAGAGAGGCTATACGGTGCTGGCCGACGGCTCCCTGATGGACCCCAAGAATTGCCAGCAAATCTCCCGCCGTCAACTGGCCGAACGGGGGATCGGCTACGATGTCCAAGGACGGTTCGTCCAGCTCGCCTCCCCGGGCGAACCGCAGGACCCGCGCTTCGCCATCACCTTCATCGGCATGATCCGCGACGGGCTCTACGGCACGATCAACGCGATGATGGGGAAGAGTCCGGAGGTCGTCCACGACAATGCGGACTTCGCGCGCTGCCGCGACGGGTATTGGTCCGCGTCCGGTCCTGTCCGGGCCGATGCGGCGCTCGCCTCGCTCCTGGAGCGCCATGGCTACCGGATGGACGGGGAAGGGAACATCCTTCGCGCGGGTTCGGGCAATGCGATATCGAAGGAGGCCCTCCACAGGGTCGGCGTCGGCGTCAACCGCAAGGGTTTCCTCGCCAAAATTTCGGGGAAGGAGGAATACGGACTTCCGAGCTACGATATCGACGGCCGCGTCTCGGCGGAGACTCCCATCCATGTCCCCTCGGTCGGGCAGACCTCCATCCCGAACAAAGACATCCCCGGGCTTCTCCAAGCCCTATTCGACCTCAAGGACATCGGGGGATTGGACGCGGCGAAGGTCGGCTCGGCCCTCCAGTCGTGGGGCGTCCCGCCCGCGCTCGAGGGGTACCCACTGCTCGATCCCGGGGGCACGGCGACGCCCTTCGGGCTCGTCCTATACCACGGCATCAGCAAGAATCCCGGGCGCATCGATTCCTTGAGCGGCGAGCGGGTCTCCCGCTTGCTGAAAAACTCGGAAAAGGCCTTGTCCGGCGCTTTCTTCGACAAGGATGCCGACTACACCGGCTTACCCGCCCTCGCGGACTCCTGGGGTTCTTTGGCCCGATCCGGTCCCCGGGAGAAGACCCTGGACTTAAAGCCCTATCCCGATTTGGGACAGGCCCTCTCCTCCTATGAGGCGGGGCTGGAGACCCGCGGCGCCGAACTCAAAGGCAGGCATGGGCTCGGGCGGGAGCGCCGGGAGACCCAGCAGGCCCTTTCGGCCGTGCACGCGTTGAGCTCGGCGCGTTATTACCGGACTTTGAGCATTCCTGAGATACCCTCTCCCGGACAGGCGAGCGCGCCCGGACACGGAGCGTCTTCTCCGCGGTCCCCGCCGCCGCGGGCTCGCCTTCTCCCGGCGCTTCTGAGCGCGGTGGAAAAGACCCTTGGGGCGCCGCTTGAAAGCGAGGCGGTGGAGGCGCTGGTGAAGTCCTTTCCCATGGGGGAGAGCGTTTGGCGCATGGGGGCCCAGGATTTGTGGAAGGATGGGCTCACGGGGAAAGGGGTCAAGGTCGCGGTCATCGACGACGGCGTCCGGCGCCACCGCGAGCTTCAGGGCGCCGTCCGGGAGCGCAAGGATTTCACGGGCTTCCTCGACAACGAGGCCGACGCCACGCACGCCACCCATGTCGGCGGCACCATCCACGCGCTGGCTCCGGAGGCGGAGATACGCTCCTACAAGGCCATGGATGGACGGCAGACCCTGGAGGACATAAAAACGGGGCAAAGCATCCTCGATGCCATCGACGCGGCGGTGGAGGACGGCAACCGCGTCGTCAACATGAGCCTAGGGGTCGGCGACGCGAAGACCATGAACGCCCGGATCATACGCCGGGTCAACAAATATGCCCGGCAGGGGGTGATCTTCGTCATCTCCGCCGGGAACGACGCGGAGGGGGGCGGAGCGGCGAAAGGGATGAACCCGCTGTCGACTGCCAAAGGGGCCTTGGCCTCCGGCGCCTTGGACTCGTCGGGAGGCATGGCGAGCTTCAGCCAGTACGGGTCGACCTATGATCCCTCGCGGAGGAAGAAGGTCGCGAAGACCGTGTTCTTGACGCCGGGAACCCACATCCTTTCTTCCGTCAACGAGGAAGAGTATGCCGCCTGGGATGGGACTTCGATGTCGGCGCCCCATATGGCGGGTTCCCTGGCCACGCTCATCCAGGGGGCCGGGAAGATCCATTCCACGCTCTCCCCGGCCCGGTTGAGCCGGAAGATCGAAGAGGCTCTGGTTTCCACCGCTCGGCCCATCGCGCGCGGGGATCTCCCCGCCGACGCTCCCGGCGAGCAGGAATTCGTGGTCGTGGACCCCGTTTCCGCGTGGCGCCGGGGCTTGGCCGGCCCCGCGCAGGGATCCTGAACCCGGCAAGAACGCGGGCCTTCTCCTTAATTGATTACGGCGTCCTTGGGCACCACCACGATGCCCCCTTCCGTGACGATGAAGCGCTCGCGGTCGCGCGCGGCGTCGTAGCCGATCTGGGCGCCCTCCGGGACGCGGACGCCCTCCTCGATGACGGCCCGCCTGACCCGCGCGTGCCGGGCGATGTCCACTCCCTCGAAAAGGATGCTGTCCTCCACGAAAGACCAGCTGTGCACGTTGACCCGGGGGGCCAGGATCGAATGGACCACCCGCCCTCCGCTGACGATGCAGCCCGGCGAGAGCAGGGAGTCCACGGCCACGCCCATGCGGTCCTCCTGCCGGAAGACGGTCTTGGGCGGCGGGGCCTGGATGGGGGCCGTGCGGATGGGCCAGTTGGCGTCGTAGAGGTTGAGCAGGGGGTCCACGCCGATGAGGTCCATGTTGGCGTTATAGTAGGCGTCGAGCGTTCCCACGTCGCGCCAGTACTTGGCGCCCTTGCGGTTCTCGTCGATGAAGGCGAAGGTGTAGACCCGGTGCGAGGAGATCATCTTGTGGATGATGTCCTTGCCGAAGTCATGGTGGCTGTCTTCGTCGGCCGCGTCGCGGCGGAGCATCTCGACTAAGACCTTGGGGTTGAAGACGTAGATGCCCATGGAGGCGAAGCAGTACTCGGGGTTGTTGGGGATGGGCAGGGGATCCTTGGGCTTCTCCTTGAACCCGGTGATGCGATTGGCCTCGTCGACCTCGATGACGCCGAATTGATTGCCGTCCTTGAGCGGCACCTCGACGGCGCCCACGGTGAGGTCGGCGTTGTTGCCCAGGTGGCATTCGAGCATGAGCCGGTAGTCCATCTTGTAGATGTGGTCCCCGGCCAGGATGAGCACATGGTCGGGCTTCTCCTGTTCGATGAGATAGGCGTTCTGATGGATGGCGTCCGCGGTGCCCATGTAGGACTGATCGGTCCCGGCGTATTGGGGAGGGATGATCTCCATGTATTCGCCGCGGGCCGGGGAGAAGTACATCTGCCAGCCGTCGCGCAGGTGGCGGATGAGCCCCGCCGATTTGTATTGGACCAGGACGAAGATGCTGCGGATGTTCGAGTTGAGGCAGTTGGAGAGGGTGAAGTCGATGATCTTGTAGGTCCCGCCGAAGCTGACCGCGGGCTTGGGGTTGTCCCAGGTGAGCGGCTCCAGGCGCTGGCCCTTGCCGCCCGCGAGAACGAAGGTGAGAACCCGACTCATGTCCATGAAAGCCGCTCCTCCCCGGACGATTATAGAAAGTTTAGAACGGGTAGTTGATATCCATGAAGATGTTGAGGCCCTCTTGTCCGAAGCCGAAATCCACGGAGCCCACCACCTGGGGCCGGGCGATGGCGCGCACCGCGGCCCCGAAGACCGGCCGGGAGTAGCGCGCTGCCGCCTGGTGCGGGTTCGCGAATACCGTCCCCACGCCCGCGAAGGGCGAGAGCTCGAAGACCGTGGTCACCCCGCCCATGCGGACCTTCCAGAGCGCGACGCGCTCCTCCAGGGTCGCGGCGAGGACGCCGCGGTCGATGTAGCGCCCCGTCCCATAGCCGCGGTGCACGTATTTCCCGCCAAGCTGGGGGAGGAGGTAGAAGGGGGCGTCGCCGGCGAGCTGCTCGTAGCGCAGGCGCGCCGCGCTCACGAAGCGTTCCCCGTCCCCGTGCGGCAGGAAGCCGCGCAGGTCGGAGAGATAGCGCTGGAAGGCGTATTCGCTCCCGATGGCCCTTTGACCGTTCTCGATGGAGAACTTGGCGTAGGTCCCGCGCGTCGGCGTGATGGCGGCGTCGCGGGTGTCGTAGTCCATGAAGAGCTCGAAGGAGGAGTTCTGGTGGGCGTGCTTGGGCGCGTGCTCGGGGAAGAGCTTCTCCAGGTCCGGCAGGGCTTCCATGGGGCCGGCGGCGATCTTCTCCCCGGCCATGCGGTGGGAGAAGTTGAACTTCCAGCGGCTCGCCTTGAAGATGGGCAGGCCCACGCGCAGGTGATAGAGCAGGGAGTGCTGGGTGAAATTGGTCTCATCGGAGCGCGGGGTGTCCGGTCCGATGCCGTAGAAGCGCATGGAGCCTTCCACGTTGTACTGCACCCGCCCGGCCACGACCAGGCCGCGGCCCAGGAAGTCCATGTCCTCGAAATCCGCCATCAGTTCCCGGTCGGCCAGTTGGGAGATCGACCCCCGGAGGTTCAGGGCCGAATTCGCGGTCGGGTAATAGTAGTAGCGGTAGGTGGGGATAGTCCTAAAGACGGGGTTGTAGGTCACCGAGGGAGCGTGGATGTGGCGGATGCGCCCGTCCTTGGAGTCCTTGAAGACCCAGATCGGCATCACGCCGGCGGTGACGCCGCGGTTGGGGTCGGTGTCCACCACGGGCAGGCGGATGAACATGCCCTGGGGGACGGGCTGGAGCATCAAGCGGATGAACCAAGGCTCCTGGGCGCGCTCCTGGGCGAGGCCTTCGGGAAGGCGTACGGGGGGGACCGCCTCGCCGCTGCGCTCGTCCATGCGGGACGCCCGGGCCGGAACGGCCATCAACGGCGGCAGGCAGACAAAACAAAAGAAGAAGAAAACATATCTAAAGAGGTTGCTCATATCCACGGAACGGCGCGGAGGATTTGGAACGAAATCCTCCGCGGGCACCAGTCTATCAAATTCTCTCGTCTCCCTTCGGGAGCCGGGAGAGGCTCCAGGCGGCCTGCTCGGCCACCATCGGGTCCTCGTGGGAGAGGTGTTTTTCCAGCGCCGGGCGCCAGCGGGGATCCCCGGAATTGCCCATGACGAGCAGGACGTTGCGCAGGAGCGCGGCGTGCCCGGTGCGGTGCAGGGGGGTGTCCTTGAAGCGGCGTTCGAACTCCTCCGGCGTCAAGCCGGAGAGCTCTTCGAG
>CAYWAR010000153.1:0-6369 GCA_964455765.1 uncultured Elusimicrobia bacterium | reverse complement strand
CCGGGTTGTAGATCTCGGAGGTCTGCAGGTAGCCTTGGTTCTCCTTCTCGTTCTTCCCGTTGAATCCTCCGGCGATGAAGACGTTGTGGTTCCCCATGGCGGTCGCCGTATGATAGGCGCGCTTCTGGATGAGGCTGGGGCCGGGCGCCCAGGCCCCGGTCTGGGAATCGTAGAGTTCGGTCGAGTTCGCGAAGCCGGCGATGGTGGAGGTGCTCCCTCCGGCCGCGAAGACCTTGCCGTTGTAGAGGAGGTTCGCCGTGTGCGCGCTGCGCGCCTGCCCCATGGAGCCCGTGGCGGCGAACGGGGTGAGGGTGTTGGCCGGGTCGAAGAGGTCGCAGGTCGCGGTCATCGCCGCCGCGGCCTCGCGCCCGCCGCAGAGGAGCACCCTGCCGCTGCGCAGGAGGTTGGCCGTGTGTTCGGTGCGCGGCTTGGCCATGTTGGCGGCGGTGAGCGTCCAGTTCCCGGCCACGGGGTCGAAGACTTCCGCGCTGTCGAGGATGGTCCCCGCGCCGTTGACTCCTCCGGCCACGAGCACCCTGCCGTCGGGCAGCAGGGTGGCCGTGTGAGAGGCGCGCGCCACGTTGAGGGAAGTCGCCGCGACGTAAGCGCCGTTGGCCTCCTTGGTGACCACGCTGGTCCGCGCGATGTTCGTGTCATCGGCGCCGCCGACGATGAGGACCCGCCCGTCGTGCAGATGGGTCGCCGTGTGATGGAAGCGCGGGAGGCTCTGAGCGGAGGCGCCGCGGCATAGGAGGCCCGCCAGGGGAACGGCCAGAAGCAATGCGGAATGTCTCGAGCGCATGGGTTTTGCGGGCGTAATCGGAGTGTAGCAGGGCCTTGTTACAAAATCAATACAAAGAAACGGGACCGAAACGCCGGGGATTTTCTTTGAAAATCCCCGGCGTTTCGGGATAAGAGCGAAAAACGAACGGCTCTAGGGAGAAACCTCCATCGGGCGCTTCTCGGTTAGTTTGCGCTTTCCATGGGCGTCCACGACCTCGAAGCGGTACTTGTAGGTTTCCCCGGACTTGAGGTAGATGGTCAGGCGCCAGACGCCCTTGGCGTCCTTGAACATGGGCTTGCTGCCGTTGGTCCGGACCAGGAAGGGGCCCAAGAGGTTGACCTCCTTGGCCGAGGCGTCCTCGTGGGTGAACTCCACGGGTTTCGAGACCCCTTCCGCCTTGGCGGGAGCCGCGGCCCCCTGCGCGAGGGGAGGATTGCCGCGCTCCGGGGACGGCGGCCCCTTGGCCGCCGCGGGAGCCTTGGCTTCGGCCGGGGCGGAGGCCTTGGGGGCGGGCTCCGGCTTCTTGACGATCTCCTCGGTCTTCGCCTCGGCTTTGGCCTCGGGGGCCTTGACCGCCGGCTTGGAGACGACGGGCCCCGTCGGCGGGGCCTTGAGGCCGCGGCTCACGCGCGCCGCCAAGCCCCCCGCGCACAGGAGTATGAAGACTCCGTCGAGGATGAGCAGGGCGCCCCAGGTCTTTTTCGAGAGGGCGGCTCCGTCCTTGAGCCGTTGAGTGTCTCCGCCGGCGGCGGATTCCTTCTGCACGCCGAAAAGGTCGAAGATGGGCATGATTTACCTCTTGGTTCTCCCCTTGACCGCCCGGAACATCCACCAGGGACGCTCCAGGATGCGGAATTCCCCGTCCCGGCCGAGCCAGACCTTCCTGCCCTTGACCGAGACGCAGGAGAGGGGTTCCCGGCCGTCCTGGAGCTCGGGGAGGGCGTAGACGGCCGCGATGCTCAGGCTCGCGTCCAGTATCCTGCGGTAGAGGTTGCGGCTTTCTCCGCCGGCGGACCAGAACGCCTTCGAGTCGGCGAAAAGGGCCACCGGATCGTCTCCGGCGGGAAACTTGTCGAGCACGGTGAGGGAATCGTCGAAGGCGTGGCGATAGATGATGTGGGTCTGCTTGTCGGCGGTCCAGAGGTTCTTCCCGTCGGAGAATACGGCGGAGGGGCTGGGGCCGGGGCTGGGCCAGGAATCCTCCTGGGCCAGCTTGTCCCCCGCGATGCGCCAACTCGAGATGGTCCGCGTCCAGGAGTCCACGATGAAGAAGGAGCCGCGCGCATAGGCCAAGCCCATGGGGTGGGAATCGCCTAAGGCATATTTTCTCGCCACGGCAAGACCCTCCGGGCCCGCGCGGAGATGGAAGAGGGCTTGGTCCTCCCAATCCGTCACCCAAAGGGAGTCCCCCTCCCAGATCATCCCCGTAGGGTGGGAGAAAGGGACGGCGTGGTCCTTGGCGGCGAAGAACGGCAGTGCGCCAAGAGCGCACGCCGCGGCTCCCGCGGCCGCGGCCAGGGACCAGGCGGCGGTTCTCCCCCCCCGGCTAGAACGGGTGGGGGGGGGGGCCGGGGAAGCGGGCGCCGGGGGAGCCGCGGGGGCCGATGAGGCCGGCGGCTCCCCCGGGGCTTGGACCATCTTCGCGGCCGCGTCCTGGGGCGGTACGGAACCCTCCGAGGTCTTCGGCGCCTCCCGCCGGGCCTCGTCCTTGAGGCTCTGCAGCATGCGCGCGTAGTGGCCCTTGGCTTGCTCGATCTGCACGGCCGCGCTCTTGAGCCCCTCGTTGGTGCGCTCCAGGAAGGATTTCTCCAGGGCCTTCACCGCCTGCTCGAATTTGAGCAGGTCCGCCTGGCGCGCTTTAGAATGCTCTTGAAGGAAAGCGGTGCGTTCGGCCTCCGAGGAGACGCGCAGCTTCTCGAGCTGGGCCTTGAGCGAGGCCTCCTGCTCCGCGTAGGAGGCCTGGCGCCTGCGCAGCTCCGCCTCGTGCCGCGCGGCCTCGGCGGCCCGCTGGGCCTGGGCTTCCTGGAGCAGGGCGCCGCGTTCGGAGAGGAAATCCTCGCGCTGCTTGCGCATCTCAAGATGCAGGGCTTCCAGGGCCTCGCCATGACCGGCTTGGAGGGCGGCGACGGCCGCGGAGTGCTGGGCTTGGAGCGCTTCGACCTGCCGGGCTTGGCGCGCGAGCATCTCCTGGAGTTCGGCGTCCGCCCGTTTGCCCCGCTCGGCTTCAGCCGTCCTAAAGGAATTCTCAAGGCGCTCCATCGACTGCTGGGCGCGCAGGGTCTCCCCGTCGCGCACGCGCTGGGTCTCGTCGACGAGTGCGGCGCGCTCGGAAAGGAAGCGCTCCCCCTCCTTGCGCAGCTGCTCCTGGAGCGCGGCGAAGGCCCGGGCCGACTCCTCGCTCTGGCGGCGGGCTTGCGCCTGGAGAAGCTCGGCTTCCTGCAGGTGCGATTGGCGCAGGGCCTGCAGCTCCGAGGCGAAGAGCTGGGCGTCCGCCTGGCGGGAGGCCTGGAACTCCGAGATGAGCGCCGCTCTTTCCGCCTGCCGCTGCCGGGACTCCGCGGCGGCGCGTTCGGCGCCTCCCGCCTCGGAGAGGGAGAGGGACTCCTCGTGGCGGCGGGCGTCCTCGGCGCGGACCTTTTGGACTTCCGCGACCAGGGAGGCGCGCTCGCCGCGGAAGGCCTCCTCCATCTTGCGGACCTCTCCCTGCAGGGAGGCGATCTCGGAGGCATGGGCTTCGGTGCGGCGCTGGAACTCGGAACGGTGGGTCTGGAGCTCTCCCTCATAGAACCGGCGCAGGTCCTCCTCGGCCGCCTGGGATTCCTGCCTTCGGGCGGCTTCCCGCTTACGGAAATCCTCCTCGAGGGACTCGAGGACCTGGGCTTGGTCGGTGAGCCTTTGCTGCTGCCATTGGGAGACCGCCTGCTGGGCCGCGGCCAGGTTCTCCTGATGCTTGGCCTCCCGGAGGCGGAGTTCCTCCTGGGAGGCTTCCTGGCGGCGCGCGAGCTCGGCGCGGAGGGCTTCGATCTCATCGGAAAAACGGGCCGCTTCCGCGAGGAATTCCCGGCCTTGGGCCTTGAGGCGTTCCTCGTAGCGCAGGCGCAGGGCCTCGAACTCCGAGGCCTTCCGCTTGGCTTCTTCCTCGTCCTTGCGGCGCACGGCCTCCTCGAGCGAGCGGAGGGACGCTTGGAGGGCGGCGTACTTCTCATCGCGCAGGCGGAGCTCGGAGCGCAGTTCCTCCTTCTCGGATTCGAGGCGGGCCTTGAGGAGGTCCTCGATCTGGGCCTGGCGGACCTCGGCCTGTCTCTGCTCCTCGACCAGCTTCTGCTGGAGGCGCTCGAGGTCCTTCTGAAGCTCCTTTCGCTTGACCGAGTAATCGGCCTCCAGGAGCATGGTCTTCTGATGATATTGTTCGCCCTGGAGCTTGATCTCGTCGAGGGCTTGCTCGCGGGCCAGGGAGGTCTTCTCCGCCTCCAGGCGCAGGTCCTCGCGCCGGCGGACCTCCAGCTCGGAAAGCTGCTCGTGGTAGCGTTTCTGGGCGTCCTCGAGGGCTCGGGCGTAAGTCCCCTCCATCTCCGTGAGGAGGCGGGCTTGGTTCTCGATCTCCCGCGTATGGGCTTCCTCGGCTTCCTGCAGGCGCTTGCGGACCTTGGCCTCCAGGGCCTCCTGGGTCTTTTCGATCTCCCGGCGCCGCTTGACGAACTCGGAGACGTCGACCTGGCCCTTGAAGAGGCTGTTGAGGATGTCCTGCATCTCCGAGACGAAGCGCTCCTTCTCGGAGAGCTTGCGCACGCGGTCATCGACGGAGAGACGGTGGCGCTCGAGCTCGCGCAGGGCCTCCTCCCGTCCCGACGCCGCGGCCCGCAGGAGCTCTCGCATCTCCGCGTTGGCTCCCTCGATGGCGCGCATGCGCTCGAGCGCCCAGCGCAGGGTCATGCGCGCGGTCTCGAGGTTGGAGACGCTTTCCAGGAGCTCTTCGGGATTGCTCTCGGGTCCTATCTCATCAGCCATGAGTTTGAAGTGTAACAGCCATATGGAAAGTTTTCAATACCCCCCGCCCGCTTGCCTCCCCCGCGGGGAGGCAAGCGCGTTCCGAGGGGGGACGATGTCGTGTCTCCCAGGTCGCGGGGAGTGTTTTAGGCTTTTTTCGCATAGTCCGAATACCGCGAATAGTAGTAGTGGTAATAATAGTCGCCGTAATAGGAGTTGGAGCGCCAGGTCACCTGGTTGATGACGGCTCCCGCGATGCGCAATCCCCCCTCCTGGAGCTTCTGTCTCGCCTTGACGGCCAGGCTCGTGTGAGCCCCGCCGAATTTGGCCACGAAGACGGCCGTATCGGCGTGCTGGCCCCAGATGAGGGCGTCGGTGATGGGGAATACGGGCGTCCCGTCCACGATGACGCGGTCGTAGCGCCCCTTGGCCCATTCGAGCAGGGCGGTGAGCTTGGGGGTGCTCAGCAGTTCGGAGGGGTTGGGAGGGATGGTGCCGCAGGGCAGTACCGAGAGGTTGGGGACCTCGGTCGGGCACACGAGGTCCGCGAGTTCGGAGGCGTCCTTGCCGTGGGCGAGGAAATGGCTGATCCCGGTCTTGTTGGGGACGGAGAAGCGCTTGTGGAGGTTGGGCCGGCGCAGGTCTCCCTCGATGAGGAGCACGCGCTCCTTGAGCTGGGCGAAGACGATGGCCAGGCTTACCGCCATGAAAGTCTTGCCCTCGCCCTGGCTCGTGCTGGTGATGAGCAGGGACTTCTGCGGCTTGCCCGCGGCCGCGAAGCCGATCATGGTGCGGATGTTCTTGAGCGATTCTCCGGTGAAGGACTCGGCCCCGCCCAGGAGGTCGGTGTAGGATTTCAGGGTGTCGCCTTCGAGCACGGCTCTGGGCACCGAGCCGAGGAAGGCCAGTCCCAACCTGCGCTCCACGTCTTCCTGGGTGTGGATGGTCTGGTCGAGCGCGTCCACGCCCAGGGCCAGAAGGCTTCCCATCAGGAGGCCGAGCAGGGCGGCGAGCATGAGGGTGCGGCTCTTGCGGGGCTTCGAGGGGCTCTGCGGGACCTCCGCCGGGTCCACGATGCGCACGTTGTTGCCCTGGAGCTGGCCGGAGAGTTCGGCCTTCATCGACTGCACGATCTTGGCGGTTTCGTCCTGGATTCGGGCGTGGACCGCCTCCATCTGGGACCTCAGACGGATGATCTCCGGGTGTTCGGGGGTGTAGCGCTTGGAGAGGTCGCCCCAGCGCGCCTCCAGGCCCGCGTAGTTGCCCTTGAGGCTCTGGATGAGGGAGCTGTTGACCACCGCGGGCAGGGAATCGATGGAGAGCTCGTGGAGAGGCGAGGCCAGCTTCTGCGCCGCGCTCGGGTAGATCGTCTGGAGGATGTCCTTGGAGATGAAGAGCTTGTTCTCGAGGTTTTCGGCCACGTAGGATTCGGCCACGGCGTTGGCGATGCGCGCGGCCAGGGAAGCGGAATGGGACTCGACGGCTATGTTCACCAGGCGGCTTCGGCGGACCGGAGCGATGGTGATGGCCTTATCGAGCGCGCCCACTCCGTCGCTGAAATCCTCGGTCTGCGAGAGATCGAGCTTCTGGTGCACTTT